>NZ_JAHLEC010000073.1 GCF_018861705.1 Clostridium psychrophilum
TGAAATTTTCATATTAATTTACAATATTTTCAAGAGGCATAGCCTAAAATTTGAAATAGCTTAACTCCTACCGGAGAAAATATAGCTTTTTGTGGCTTAATCATAATATATGTTTTATATGTATGGTATATGATATTCCTATGCATAAGTATAATCATCTAATACTTGATGGCACATTTGGTAAGCTTCAAGTCTGCCATCTTCTATAAGTGGCAGTTGTCTAGCCTATAAAAAACTACAAATTATGTCAGGTTAAGACATTACCCCTGCTCTATTTAGTGCTAATATCATTTATTAATATAAATTTTAAAGAATTCAACTGTTGACACCGTTTACTAAAGTGTAGTAAAATAGAAACAATCGAAATTAAGCGAACATAAACGAACATAAAGAGAGGGATGGAAGATATGACTAAAAAAATAAATCTGATTAAAAGACTAATTATATTTTTTGTAGGAATGAGTATTATACAGATTGGAGTAGCCTTGTTTTTAAAAACTAACATTGGTTCCGATCCATTTACTTTATTCACTCAGGGATTAGCCTTTTTATTAAATAAAACACCCGGAAATGCTAATATGGTTATTTTATTTGTATTATTTTGCATAATACTTGCAGTTGAAAGACATCGTATAAAGATAGGAACAATTATATGCGTCATTGGAGTAGGACCCATTATTGATCTTGGAGTAAAAGCTGTTTCATTTTTCCCAATTGAATCTTTAAATATTAGTATGAAAATATTTTTAGTTGTAATCGGTTGTGCTTTAATTGCAATTGGATTTTCTATACTTAAAGCAAGTGATCTAGGTGTTGCGCCAAATGATATTATCCCATTTATTATAAAAGACAAAACTAATTTACAATATCGTTGGATTCGTATGGCATTAGATGCTAGCTTTTTAATAATGGGCTTTGCACTCGGAGGAATATTGGGAATAGGTACAATAATATCTGCATTATTAATAGGTCCATTCATACAATTTTCTCTTCCCTATGGAGAAAAGTTCGTAAATGTTATTGTTAAAAATCAAATTGAAGATGAAAATGAAAATGAAGAAAGTGTATCTTTAGAATCTTAATCATCTCCTTTGGAGCTGTATCATCTCCTTTGGAGCTGTATCATCTCCCTTGGAATTGCATATTAACGATACTGTAATAATTCTTTGAGATAGGTAGGTAACCTTAATGGCTTGAAAATAGTCGTAATTTATAATAATTGAAATTAGGAGGCGTATTTTTGAATAAAATACTATGTATTGGTGAATTGTTAATTGATTTTATTTGTTCAGATATTAATAGTGGTTTAACTAAAGGTGAGAATTTTGTAAAAAAAGCAGGTGGTGCACCCGCTAACGTAGCAGCAGCTATATCAAAGTTAGGAGGACAAGCATATTTTGCAGGAAAAGTTGGTAATGATAACTTTGGTATGTTCCTTAAGGAAACATTAGAGGATGCCGGAGTAGATACTTCTATGCTTATACTTGATGAAAATTCTAAAACTACTTTAGCATTTGTTTCGTTAAATGAAGATGGGGAAAGGGATTTTATTTTTAATAGAGGTGCAGACGAATTATTAACTTTAGATGAGCTAGATATTGATAAGCTAAAATCTTTTAATATAATACATTTTGGTTCTGCAACAGCACTTTTAGGTGGACCTTCAAAAGAAAGTTATTTAAAGGCTATGGAACTTGCTTTTGAAAATAAAGCTTTTATTTCTTTTGATCCTAATTATAGAATAGATTTATGGAAAAACAGATTAAGTGACTTTGTAGAAATATCAAAACAATGTCTTAAATATTCAGATTTTGTTAAAGTAAGTGATGAAGAAATAAAGATAATTTCAGGTAAAGAAGATATAGATGAAGGTGTTAAGTTTTTTCATAGCTTAGGTGCAAAAGTTGTAGCCGTTACTCTTGGAAATGCAGGTACATTAATTTCTAGCAATGAAGGAAGTAGCATAATCAATAGTATCAAAATTAAATGCATTGATTCAACCGGAGCTGGTGATGCCTTTGTAGGTGCTTTTCTTTATAAATTATCACAGTTAAAAAATCCAAAATCATTCATGAGTAATCCTGATACTATTAAAGATATCATACTTTTTAGTAATAAAGTTGGGGCTATTACATGTACTAAGTTAGGCGCTATAGCATCCCTACCAACGCTTGAAGAAATACAAATGTTAAAATAATTTAAATAAAAATTGAATATTAGTTGACCTGTATTAATCATAGAGAAAGGAACAATTAATTTTGTTTCTTTTTTTATTATATATGGTGGGAAAATACTTATGTTCTAATTTTTTTATAATCATCAAAACTTAATCAATCAACTTCTCTATTATCTACAAGTTTTCGCAGTACACAAAAGTTATGAATTAACTATTTAAAATGATTTTGGCACTTTCATATTTACATTTCATTATTTCTTTAGCCTCAGGACATAATTTATTCCAACTTCTTTCAAGCTTTTTAATTACCCAGTTAGCACCTTCAACCACATCCATTTCCCTTTTATAATATACAAGATGTAATAATGATGGGACTTGGTCTATATGTGCCATTGCATCAGCACTGGCAATGCATATTGATTCCTTAGTAGTTCTATCAATTGGTACACTCCCCCTATGTTGAATAATACATTCTTTAACTTTATTTGTTCTCTCTTTTGGGTAGTTAAACCCATTTAAAATCTTTTCTGCTTCAATTGCCCCGTACATATGATGTTCTTTATACATTGAAGAATCTTTTATGCTTGCATAGTCATGTAGCAAAGCTGATATTTCAACAATTTCTTTATCTGCTCCTAATTTTGCAGCCAATAGTTTCGCATATTTTACAACAATAGCAACATGGTAGGTCCATATTTCATATCCAAATATATTAGTATCCTTTTTACTTCTTTCCTCAACAATATCTGAAATAGCCTCTACTAATTTTACTGAATTCAAAGAAATTCCTCCCGGTTTTAAGTTTATGCGGCTTAAAATACAATATTGACACAAACCATATTAAAAATATGCGGTTAACTTAATCTGTTGTTTTTTTTGCTTTTATAAATAAAAACTGAGAATTTCTAGTTAATTTATCATATATATTAGGCTCTTCTATTTTTATAAGTTAAAAACAAATGTCGTGAAATTATTTTTCACGACATTTGTTTTATGCATATATTTAGCCAATATCACCATTTTCACTTTAATAAATACAATTTACATATAACCCATTTATTTAATTATATTGTAAAGATTAAGTTTTTTATTATTCTATTAAATACTAATCAGGAATAACTGTTACTGATATTTTAGCCTTTCTAACAACCTTACTTGTTACAGAACCAATTAGTCTATATAAACCATTTTTGCTACACTTTGTCATTATTATTAGGTCAAAACTATCTTTTTCAGCTTTTCTTAATATTTCATCTGCAGCATATCCCAAAGCTGTCACCTTTTCAACTTCATAACCTTCTAATTCCTTTATTGCTTTATCTAAAACCAAATTACTGTCTTCTGTTATATAGTCATATCCAGTTGAATTTACAGGATCCATCATCTCGTTAGTTAAAATTATTTCCATTACATTAATTAGTGTAATAGAAATAGCATCCTTACTAAAAAATTTTTTCAACCAATTAACAGAGTGCATGCTTCTATCCGAACCATCTAATGGCACCAATATTTTTATTTTTTTCATATACAACGCCTCCTTAAATTACTTATTTCAATGATATTTCTAATATATCATTGAAATAAGCAGATATCATAAAATATGTATTAACGAAGTTCGTATGTTTTCCTATGATGTCATGAAAAATAATTTCTTTTAATTTTATATTGTGTTTTGGTATTTTCTAATTGATTTTCTTTTTTCATATCGCTCTTTACCCTTTTCAAATTCTATTTTTTCTTGTTCATCTATTAATTCTAACTGGGGTATTATTTTGGGTTCATTATTCTCATCCATTGCTACCATAGTAAAGTAAGCACAAAGAGCCTTACCATTTGACTTTCTATTTTGTATGTCATCCACGTATACAGTAACATAGACCTCAATAGAACTTTTACCTGTAAATACAACTTTTCCAGTGCACTGTACTACTGAACCTATATAAATTGGTTTATGAAATATAATTTCATCAATTCTTGCAGTAACAACGTTACTTTCTGAATGTTTCATTGCAACTGCATAAGCAACCGAATCCATCATTTTCAATATTTCACCACCGAATACATTGCCTGCTACATTAGCATTAGTTGGAAGCATTACCTGACCGAGTGTTATTGTAGATTCTTTTGAATTTTTTTTCATGTGTTTCCTCCTTATGTAAATTATTTTTTCTTATACTTATATTTGTATAATTTACTTTAAATAAATTATACCATTTTTTTAGCATTTTAAACATATTCCACTTAAAATTTCACTTATTTCTAATTGACTTTTAAGATAATTTATATAGCCTTAATTGAATTTTATTGTTTTTAATGTATTTGATATTATTATGAATAGTTTAAATTTTATTTAGTAACACTAAACACAATAGAAGCCTAAAATCCAATTTTCATAAAACTCACTGTGAAAGGCAAATGTTTATATTTTCTTGCACCTGTATGTATAAATCCTAAACCACTGTACCAATTCTTTAATTTTGTACTTTCTTCAATTAATCCGATAGTCATTTTATTACTTCCCATTTCACGGGCTTTATCCATTGCAAAAATAATCATTTCTCTACCATAACCTTTATGACGATATTCTACCAATACAGCAAGATTATTCAGTTCAAAACTCCTACCTTTATTCTTACTAAGCGAAAAATAACCTACAATGATACCATTATCTAGATAAGCAAACATTGGTCTACCTGCATCATACTGCTTATATAATTTTTCAACTTCCACAAATCTTGCATTACCTGGACAATTATCTTTTGTAAGACTAAATTCTTGTGCTACCGTCTCAAAACTTTTTCTAATTACTTGTACACATACTTTAATTTCATCTCTTTCTATCTGTCTTATCATTTTATCACTTCCATACAGACCTTTTATTAATAATTTTGCTTCATAATGTTATACGCTTGTTAAATAATTCTTATAAAGATTATACCATTATTTTAAATGATGAAATATATTTTTATAAATATTTTCATCATTGATTTTGACCTGTTCTTTTTATGCTTCAATGAGCCAATGGAGGTCACAAAAATGCATACAAAATACAGAGTAAATGAATATAGGAGAAGAAAATTATTACTACTAATACATAAATCAAAACCATATAAAAAGACACTCAAACTGGATGCCTTTATTTTTTATTCTTTACAAATTCTTCAATTAATATTTCAGCTTCTACAAACTCTCGCATTTTAATTGTTAACCAGCTACTAAATTTAATTCCCTTTGGCTCTGAATACTTACAAAAATCTGCATATACCTCTGTATCAACGGACATATTTTGATTATGTACTGCCATATATACCTCACCCCTAATTTCTTTTATAAGATTATTTTGTATTACTTTTTGTATTACTTTATGTATATTCGACAAAATACTATTAAGTTCCTTTATTTTAAACAAATTATTTTAAAACTTATATAAAATAAAACATAAAAGAAGAATTGTGTTACTTTTTTCGACATTTTAGTTAATTTGATAATTTACATATATAATAAATCTTTGATGTGCATTATAAAAAAAAGAAAAATATATTATATATTAGTTGTTTTTTCAACTAATATATAACATACTAAAAATAGTTGAAAAAACAACTATCTAGAAAATAAACAAGTTAATGGAGGTTAATTATGTTAAATACATTAATAATTTATGAAGGTAAACATGGTACTTCGAAAAAGACAGCAGAGATTTTAGCTTATGTACTTGGCAATACAAAATTTTGCAGTGTAGAAAAAGCTCCAAAAAAGTTAGAATATTATCAAAATATTATTTTTGTTTTTGGGTTTTATGCTTATGACACTGCAAAAATGATTAAATCTTATGTGAATGAATTAAAAAAACAAATTAGCATTAAAAAAACAGGTATTATAGGTGTTGGAATATCTAATTTTGATTTTCCAAAACATTTAAAGGAATTTGCTGAATTATTAAAACGAACTGAAGATATATCTGAATTTGTAGAAGGAGAATTACGACTTAATAAACTATCAAAAGACGATTATAATTCAGTTAAAATGTTTAGTGAAAAATTAGGTATGCCAGTTAAAGATTGTGGAAATTTTAAAACAGAAAATGTAATAACTGTTGCAGAAAAATTCATAAAAATCATGAAAACACCTAATTCAATAATGCCTAATAATTTACTTGCGAAAGAAATCGAAAAATTTATTATGAATCATAATACTTGTGCATTAGCAACAGGAATAGGTAAATTTATAAGATGTACACCAATAGAGTATCAATATTATAAGTGTAATTTCTATATAATCACAGAGGGAGGAATGAAATTCAAAGGAATTCTTCAAAATAAATCTGTATCTATGAGTATAGCTGATAACTATAAAACCATGAACGATGTAAAAGGATTACAGATATCAGGTTTAGCTGAAATAGTACCCTCATTTAATGAGGAATATCTTAAAGTATTTAAATCTAAAGGGATTGAATTAAGTACATTAGAAAAATTATCTATAGATTTATATCTAATTAAGGTTATACCACAAAAATTTGAGTTCCTAAATGTCGACTTTAAGAAAAACAACTTTGACTCTAAACAAGTGCTTACATGTTAAAGTCTGCTACCATTGGATGTAATATATTAATTATAGAAAAATATTTCAAATCATTTTTAAAAGGTTCATTAAAAAATTATGAACTAAATACAGCAGAAGGAATGGTACTTCTTGCTCTATATGGACACAATGGTCAAAAGGATGCTCAAATATTAAAAGATTCTGATATAAATTTAGTTGGTACGTCACAAGATCAACTGATTGATGAACTTCATTATGATAAAAGCGTAATAACACGTACAATGCAATCTTTAGAAAAAAAAGGATATGTGATACGAAAAAATAATACTGAAGATACTAGGTCTTATTTTTTTAAATTAACAGATAAAGCTTTTACATTTAAACAAACATTGATAGAAATTTTGAAAGAATGGAATGAGCATATATTAGGAGATTTTGATGAATCAGTTTTAAATTTATTAGACAATATGTTAGCAAAGGTAGCAAAAAATGCAACGAAAACGATCAGAAAAAATAATTAGAGATTTTAGTTTATTAAAAAACTATATCAACTGTATGTAATAGTTTAATTCTATAAAAGAAGGAGTAATAAGGTATGAACATACTGGAGTGGGTAATAAATCAATCCTATGCTATGGGTTCTGATTTGTCTTATAAGAAGTTTATTAAGGATACAATAAAAGCAGGAGACGTTAACCGAGATGTTTTAAAAGAAATTCTACAGGGTAATTCAAAAACAGTTTATGGTGAATTATACAACTTTGAAGGAATACAAAATTCATCGAATTATAAAAACGTTGTTCCGTTAACAAGCTATCCCGACTATGAAAGCTGCATTGAAGAAATTGCTGCAGGTACTGAAAACATACTGACATCTGATAAGATTCAATATTTTGGCTTAAGTTCTGGTACCACCGGAAAGCAAAAACGCATTCCAACTACAGCCAAAACCAGGAAGATTATTAACATGAGTATGATGTTTCTTCAACATGGTTCACTTTCTCAAGCTCTACCTGCTGCAAGAACAGGTGGCAAGGGTTTGCTTCTTATGAACATGTTGCAATCAGGGAATACTCCAGTGGGAATTCCAACTGGTTCAGGTACTTCTGGTGGGATGCAGTCTATGAAAAAGATGCTCCACTACTTTTGGACCTCTCCATCTGAAGTTTTAACTATCAAAGATCAGCAAGTGGCCAATTATCTACATTTATTGTTTGCACTAAAAGAACGGAATTTAGCATATATAATGTCTCCTTTTCCATCTGGAATTGTACAGATTTTTGGTATGTTAGAAAAACAGTGGCCGCAGATTATTGATGATATTAGTAATGGTACAATCTCGCCAAACTTAACCTTAGATTTAGAAGTAAGAACCCAATTAGAAAAACAATTAAAACCTGACATGCTCAGAGCAAAAGAGTTAAAGCGTGAACTAAGTAAAGGGATGCAAAAAATTGTGCAAAGGTTGTGGCCAAAAATCAGCAATATATCTTGTGTAGTGGGTGGAAGTTTTAGAATATACTTGGATAGGCTTCGATATTATATTGGAGACTTACCTATTTTTTCAGGGATGTATGGAGCGACAGAAGCATTAATCGGAATTGCTACTCACATAAATGATGTAAGTTATGTCGTTACCCCTAGGTCAGCTTATTTTGAGTTTATCCCTCTTGATGAATCTGAAAAATCAAATCCAACAACCTTTGATTTAGATAAGTTAAAAATCGGAGAGATGTATGAAGTTGTAATCACAAACTATTCTGGGTTTTATCGATATCGAATGGGAGATATAATAAAAGTCATTGGTTATTCTCATAAAAGCCCTATGATTGAATTTATGTATCGCAAAGGTCAACTTCTTAATTTGGCAGGGGAAAAGACATCGGAACAAGCAGTACAATGTGCTCTTATTAGTACTGCTAAAACCGTAGGCGTTGTCTTAGAAGATTATACAATCACCTTAGAATTAGAGGATGTAGTTGGACATTACCTCTTTTATATTGAGACTAATGAGCCATTAATCACTTCAACTAAAATGTTGAAAATGAAAAACACTTTAGAGCAATGCCTTGAAAAGGCTAACCCACGTTATCTAGCTGGAGTTAAGGAAAAACGTATCAACAAAGTTGATATACATTTTGTTCAAGGAGATACGTTTCAAACTCTCAAACATGAGCTCTTAAAACGTGGTGCTTCCCTTAACCAAGTCAAGATTCCCCGCCTAATTCAGGATTCTTCATTGCTCAGATTGTTGGAGGAAAACGTAATGTAAAAAGGATTTTGTGTTACTATCAATAGCCTTAAGATAAAATATACGAACTTTTAACATCTACTTTACAGCTAAATATTAAACGGCCTTGACCCAATGAGATTTAGGGCTTTGGCCGTTTAATTTAATTTCGCGCAAAATATAATTCTTATTTAATCAATGTGAATATTGCTTTGTCCAGCATCAACACTATCCCCTTCATTAACATCTATAGAGGTAACATTGCTATTTTGTATTATCTTTGCCTTCTCTTTCCCAGTTGACTTTATTACTTCTTCTATTTCTACTTCATAAACTTTATCATTTAGCGTTATCATATATTTTTTCATATTATTAACACCTTCCTAGGAAAATTATGCCCATCATTTTATTCTTTTAATTTTTGATATTCTAAACTCCGAATTCGGATTATCGCGCACTGCCATAGCCGATGCTACAAGTGCTACTACTGTCCTTTCTTCTTCATCTATTTCATTTATTTCTTCAATTTTACAATTTGTTATTATTTTTTTATAACTGTTTTTGTTTATATTATCACTTAACCTATTCTCAAAAAACCTTTTTGCAATTCTTGGGAATAAAGCATAGGTCAACACATCTTCAATATTAGTTGCCAAATCTCCAATTTCATTCTCATATTTTTTCATTGAAGGTTCTATTAAATCTGCCGGTCTTTGGGTTATAATTTTCGTGTCTCCTATAATTTTTTTCCTTATTTCATCTTTTATAGGTTTAGGCGAACTTCCATAAAGTCCTTTAACATAGTCTTTTAATTCTTTTGGAATTGTTTTATATCGGGATCCAGACAATACATTAAACATTGCTTGAGTTCCTACCATTTGAATAAGAGGCGTAATTAAAGGTGGGAATCCTAAATCTTCTCTCACTCGGGGCATCTCTGTAAGGACTTCTTTATATTTAGATTCAACCCCCTGCTCCTTAAGCTCTAATAAAAGGTTCGATAACATACCTCCAGGAACCTGATATATAATAGTTCTAGGTTCTACATCCATAACTTTTGGATTTAGCATTCCATCTTCTCTGTATTTTACTTTTATAGGTCTAAAATAGTTTGCTATTTCACCTAATAAATTAATATCTAATTTAGAATCACGTGGACTCTCTTTTAAAGTAATGACCATCGATTCTGTAGGTGGTTGTGATGCTCCCTCTGAAAATGGAGAAATTGCAGTGTCAATAATATCTATTCCTGCTTCAATAGCCTTTAAATATGTCATAGAAGCTATTCCACTAGTACAATGAGCATGTAAACATAATGGTATTTTTACAACTGCTTTTAATTTTTTCACTAATTCAAAAGCCGTATATGGCGTTAATATACCTGCCATATCATTAATACAAATTGACTGTGCCCCTAATTTCTCGAGTTTTATTGATAATTCAACATAGTAATCTAGAGTGTTTACGGGACTAGTTGTATAACATATAGAACACTGACAATGTGCTCCACATTCTTTGATAACTCTAATTGAAGTTTCCATATTTCTTGTATCATTTAATGCATCAAATACTCTTATTATATCTATGCCATTTTCTATAGACTTTTTAATAAATGCCTCAACTACATCATCCGCATAATGCTTATATCCTAAAAGATTTTGACCCCTAAGGAGCATTTGAAGTTTAGTGTTTTTAACCACCTTGCGTATTTCTCTTAGTCTTTCCCAAGGGTCCTCATTAAGAAAATGTAGACATGAATCAAAAGTTGCTCCTCCCCACATCTCTATGGAATAATACCCAACCTTATCCATTTTTTCTAGGATTGGTAATATCTCCTTTGTTTTTAATCTGGTAGCAATTAAAGATTGCTGACCATCTCTTAGTACTGTTTCAGTTATTCTAATTGGATTCACTATTCTATCCCTCCTAAGAGTTCGTTTTTCTTTATTACTTAATTTCCTGTACGATTACTTCATACTCCTTATTATTCACTCTTACTTTAAACTTTTCACCGGCTATTGTGCCACATCCAGGTTTTTTTACACTTTCTCTTATGAAATCAAAAACTTTCATATATTTTCTGTATATTCTATGAGCTTCTTCAATATCTATTAACTTAAACCTGATACTGTCTCCAGGCTTTAACTGTCCCACTATGTTTATATCAGGAGTTATTATTGTAGCAATTTTCGTATATCCACCAGTAGTTTGCCTATCTGCCATCATAATTATTGGAGCACCATCTCCTGGTATTTGTACAGACCCCATGGTTATTCCATCAGATATAATATCTGCAGAATTAATATGTGAAACTTTAGGACCAGATAATCGGTATCCCATTCTATCAGCTGCACTTGTTACTCGATACTCACAATCAAAAAATGTATTTATACCGTCGTTAGTAAAATAATCGTCCTGTGGGCCCAATACAACTCTCACGATATTATCCTTAGAATACGATGGTATTAACTCAATTGGAAGCTTTTTTATACTAGTTAAATTATTCTCTCCAAGACATCCAATCTTAATCTCGTCGCCAGCCTTAAGCATCCTTCCCCGAAATCCTCCTACTTTTCCCTTAACATAGGTAAACTTACTTCCCATAACCTCTGGCACATCAATGCCATTGGCTATCGCTATGTAACTCCTACAGCCGCTTTGAGCTGTTTCAAAAGAGAGTTCATCACCATCTGACACCTTAATTCCCGACCACATGTCTATAGGCTTATTATTTATCCTTGGCATAAGATTAGCTCCTGTAACTGCAATCAAGGCATCGCCATCAAATTTTATTCTAAGACCGAAAAGAGTAGCTTCTAAACATGCCTCGCCATCCTTGTTCCCAACAAGAATATTAGCCACTCTTAGTGAAAATTGATCCATAGCACCAGAAACAGACATACCAGATTTTTGATAATTATACCTACCGATGTCCTGAATTGTAGTATACATACCTGGCTTTAATATTTTCATTGTTGTCATATAATCACCTTCTTAACTTCTCTCTTATAATTACTTTATATTTTTCTTCTCTCTCTAAAGCCTCAATATTTTTAAATTCATTTTCATCTATCTGTACAAATTTTATATAATCGCCCGCATTTAATAGTACAGGATCCTTCCGGTATGGATCATACAATTTAACAGGAGTTCTACCAATTAGTTGCCACCCTCCGGGGCTTTCTATTGGATATATGCCTGTCTGTTTACCTGCAATTCCTACACTTCCAACCGGTATTTTAGTCCTTGGATTTTGAAGCCTAGGAGCCTCTATTTTATCACTCATACCTCCAAGATATGGGAACCCAGGTGTAAATCCAATCATATAAATCAAATATTCCACGCTTGTGTGAATTTTTATAACTTCATCTACTGATATTTTATTATGCTTTGCCACAAACTCAATATCAGGGCCATACTCTCCACCATAAAGTGTTGGCACTTCTATAACTTTAGCATCTGGAAGTTTCAATTCATGCATCTTCGATATAATAGATTTTATCACACATATAAGATTATCCAATTCCATTATCATAGGATCATAAATTACCATGAGTGACCTATATGTAGGAATAATCTCGTTTATTCCTACAATGCCTGCTCTCTCCATTGCTAGTGTAAGACTTCTAATTTTTGAATTAACCTGCTTCTCAATTTTATCTCCAAATTCTATTACTAATGCTCTATCCCCAGCAATTAAGAACTTAACTTCTTTGTACATACTCCATTTAACCTCCTATTTAAACAACGCAACTATTCCACCCATTGACTGGTAACCTGCAATAACTGCTAATATTACAACAATATAACCCAAATACATAAGCAACTTTGAATGCTTATAGTCTCCTACAATATTTTTCTTAGTTGACGCAATAAGTATTATTCCAAGTGAAATTGGAAGAATCAAACCATTAAGTGATCCTGCTAGCACAAGTAACTTTACAGGCTTACCTATTATTAGGAACACTAACGTACATATAGTAATAAAGCCTATTATACATTTTGACGTATATTTATCAAAAAAAGGTGTTAGTGTTTTTAAAAATGATAAAGTTGTATATGATGACCCAACCATTGCGGTTAAACCAGCTGAAAAGAGTATAACTCCAAACAATTTATAACCCAAATTGCCTGCTCCAAGTCTAAATGCTTCAGCCGCAGGGTTAACAGTTCCAAGTGGTTTGCCAATGTTTACAACAACACCAAGAATAGCAGCGAAAAGAAGTATTCTCATAAGTGACGCTAATGATATAGCAAGCACTGAACTTTTGGTTATTTCTTTCACATGCTCCTTTCCTGTAATTCCAGCATCTATTAATCTATGTCCTCCTGAAAAGCATATATATCCACCTACTGTTCCACCGACAAGAGTTAATAATGGTAAGAATGTAACCTTAGTTGGTGAAACAGTCCTTAGAATCATCTCTCCAACTGGGGGATGAGTTCTAAATGCCACATATGCTACAAGTAACAATGTTCCAACACCAAGTACCTTTGCAAAAACATCCATTGCTTTTCCAGCTTCTTTAGAACTAAACAGTATAATACCTATACCACAACTAATAATAGCACCTATTTTAGTGTTCAACCCAAATAATACATTAAGACCAAGGGCGGCACCTGAAATGTTTCCTATACAAAATGCAAATCCCCCAATAGTTATAAGTACTGCTAGAAAAACGCCAAGACCAGGTACCATCTTATTTGCAATATCCTGAGCCCTGAGTCCTGACACACCAATAACCTGCCATATATTGAGCTGTGCTATAAGATCTATAATAATAACAAGGAGTATAATAAATCCCAAGTTAGCTTTAAGCGATTCTGTAAATACCGCAGTTTGAGTCAAAAATCCCGGTCCTATGGCAGATGTAGCCATAATGAATGATGCTCCAATTAGCACGCCTACATTACTTTTCTTTTTTTTGTTTACATCTTGTTTTTCTAAATCAGAATTATTTTTCATTACATTACCTCCTATTTAATAAATTCACTAAGTGGTTTTATTTCCACTTTAGCTTTTAATAGTTCTTCCCTTATAAGCCTCACAAACTGTGTAGCCTCTGGATTATCCCCATGAACACATATGGAATCTGCCTTTATGTTCACATCTTCACCAGTTATTGCTGTCACCTTTCCCTCTGTTACCATTCTAATTACTCTCGAAATAGCTATATTCGTATCTAGAATCATTGCACCAGGAAGGCTTCTTGCCACAAGGGTTCCATCAACATTGTATGCCCTATCAGCAAAAACCTCATTTGCGGCTTTTAACCCTTTTTCCTTTGCTGCCTTTATCATTTCACTTCCAGAAGATCCAAGAACTATCAAATCCCTATCCACTTCCCATATACCCTCTATTATAGCCTGAGCTAATTTGCTATCCTTAGCTGCCATGTTATACATTGCTCCATGAGGTTTTACGTGTTGCATTTTTGCTCCTGCTGATTTCACGAAACCTGATAAAGCTCCAAGCTGATATATTGTATACTGCTTCATCTCGCCTGGAGATACTACCATATTTCTTCTACCAAAACCCATAATATCTAAAAATCCAGGGTGTGCTCCAATACCTACATTACTTTTATAAGCATATCTCACAGTATCTCTCATAACCATAGGATCACCTGCATGCCATCCGCAAGCTATATTAGCTGATGATACATATTTAAGAACCTCTTTATCAAGTCCAATCTTGTAAGCACCAAAACTTTCTCCTACATCACTATTTAAATCAATTATTTTGCTCATATTGTTTATTCTCCTTTATGTCATTTCCTTATAAGATAGAAACTCTAAATGGTTATAAATTTTCAACTGTAATACCCGATTGCAATCAAAAAATTTATAACCAAAATTAATAATAAAATTATCTCATTTTTAGATAAGTATACCGTATATATATACATTTTAACAGTCTGATTATTCCTTTTAACAATATTTTAGTTTTATGTTTCTAACTTATCCCAATCAAAAATATAGCACAACTCTAAAAAAACTACATTTCCCCAAATCATATTAAAAGGAATGTAGTCTTCTTAATGTTAAATAAAATTATTTACAAGTTCTTATACTACAAAATTTCAACTGAAAGTTATTATAAAAGTTTCAAATTTTTCACTTAATCTGTTACCTTACTTCCAACGGGTATTACATACTCTGAACTTACATATCCTATTTTGCCATTATAAGCTATCTTATAAAAACCATTTGTCTCTCCGCTTATCATAACTATTGTTGGTGCTTTTACACTTCCAATTATAGAGTAGTTTGTTCCAGCCCCACTTCTTACATTCAAAATTTTTGATTGTACTGTTCCACCATAAACTGCTGGTACTACAACAGGCTTAGCAGTTATCTTTATATATAAAGCACTTACATAACCTGCTTTTCCGTTGTAAGTTACTTTATAAAAATTATTTGTTTTTCCAGTTATAACAACTTTTGTCCCAATTTTCATACTTCCTAATATAGCATAGTTTGTTCCTGCTCCACTTCGAACACTCAAATTGCTCCCTGTTGTTACACCATACTGTGTTTTGTATACTGCAGGTGGTATTACTACTACAACAGGTTTAGCTGTTATTTTTACATATTGGGCACTTACATAAGCTATTTTTCCATTGTAAGTTACTTTATAAAAATTATTTGTTTTTCCGGTTATAATGACTTTTGTCCCGATTTTCATACTTCCTAATATAGCGTAGTTTGTTCCTGCTCCACTTCGGACACTCAAATTGCTCCCAGTTGTTACCCCATACTGTGTTTTGTATACTGCAGGTGGTGTTACTACTACAACAGGTTTAGCTGTTATTTTTACATATAAAGCACTTACATAAGCTATTTTTCCATTGTAAGTTATTTTATAAAAATTATTTGTTTTTCCGGTTATAATGACTTTTGCGCCGATTTTCATACTTCCCAATATAGCGTAGTTTGTTCCTGCTCCACTTCGGACACTCAAGTTGCTCCCAGTTGTTACCCCATATTGTGTTGCATACACACTACTAAATACTTTGATATTTTTATCCATACTACCTGAACTATTTTTATAATTTGCATTGTTGATACTTCCTACAGATACCAATGCAATCCCCATAATAGTAGTAACTATAATAACTTTTGTTTTTAATGAGCCGCTTCTAAATGTTGTTAAATTTTTAATATTTTTCAATGTAATTCCCCCCACGGAGTATATATTCGCTCCTTATTTTAGTTTAAAATAAAATTTATTCTAAATTTAACATTTTATATATATATATGATTATCCCACAAAAAGCTTGTAATTACTTCCAAACGTAGTAATTATGATATAATAATATCAAAATCAGTACGTAGAGGAGGATTACTATGTTTTGCAAAAATAAC
>NZ_JAHLEC010000074.1 GCF_018861705.1 Clostridium psychrophilum
TTTAAGATGTGTTTGCTATACCCCAAAATAGGTTAAAAACGTAATAAAGCACCAGCTATTGCTGGTGCTAATAATTAAAACTTTTTGGGACATTTTCAAATTCAGTTGACATAAAACTTTGAATTTATTAATTCTTTCTAAGTTTATTTTTTTAACAACGTGAATTTTAAAAAGTGAAATCATCTAAAGTTTTAGCATTTGAAAATGATATATAAATAGATATGCAAAAAGGCCTCATAGGGGATATAATCCCTCTATAAAGCTTTTAAATTTTCTTCAATTTTACAAATTGGTAATAATATCGGGTGAGTTTAAGTATTTTTCTCTTCTTGTTTCAAGTTGCACTAATGAAAAATAATGAATGCACCGACAAATAACCATAACGGATATTTACCAGTCATTCATTATTTTTTTAGTTTTTCATTACACTAAATTAGTTTAAAGTATTTATATCTTCCCTTGAAAAATCTCTTGTGATTTCTTTAAAAGTTCATCTGTGTATGATGTGATATGCTTATAAACATTCTCGTTCATCTTTTCGTAAATATTTACATTTTCATCAATTGGCATAAAAGTGTCTCTACGCTTTACCATATGTTCAATCGCTTCATTCCTTTCCTTATAAACGCCAAGTGCTAAGGCTACGCATATTGCAGCGCCCATGCTGGCAGAGCCATTTACGACATTTCTGTGAGCCGGTACGCCAAAGACATCAGCAAATATTTGCATAAAGAGTTCTCCATTTGATCCGCCACCACTAACAACAATATTAGATAACTCTATACCTCGTTCATCACACATTGCTTGAGCATAATTTTTCATTGTAAATGCGATACCTTCAAGTATAGAACGGAACATATGTTGACCCTTATGCGTACCATTAAATCCAATCATCATACCACGCTGATACAACTTATCAGGGCACGCTAGCCAGTTAAGAACTGTATAAAGGCCATTACATCCAGCTGGTACATCTGCTCCTAGAACATTTAAATACCCTTCTGGTGACATACCTCTTTTTTTAGCTTCATTGACAATATCACTACCCAAAATATCCTTTATCCATGTAACAGTTGCCATACCTCGCCTTATACCGCTACTTTCATAAAGCCACTCTCCTTTCGTAGCTCCTGGATTACTCCAGTAGTTCTTTGTACTCGGATTATTTTCTTCTCCAACCATCATTGAAGTAATATAAGTACCTAATGATACCAGTACTGTTCCATCATTTACAAGACCAGCACCTAAGCCTTCAACTGCTTTATCATTTGCCGTTGACACTACTTTTAAACCTACTGGTATACCTGTTGCGGCGCTCGCTTTAGCTGTGATTTTTCCCAAAATCGACGCAGGATCAACAAGATCAAACAGCATTTCTCTTGGTGTAGTAAATTTGTCAAACTTTTCTTTATCTTCAAACCATTCCAAAGTCATTGGATCTATTGGCCAAGGACCTACGTAATTAGCTCTTGTATCCTTTGTCTCACCAGTCAGTCTATAAGTAAGATAACCTGTTGTAGTCGTAACATACTTCACATTGTCATCCTCATGTTCATACGGTTTCGATAATCTAAGATCCATCCAGCTTTGCACCGGTGAAGCCAAATCACCATTTTCTTTAACTAAGGCGCGACAACATCTAATTGAGCCAAGTCCAACTCCTATAATGTCTTTTTTGTCCCCATGGAATTTTTTGAATATTTCTTCACAGGCCAGTTTCAAGCTATCCCACAAGTCATCATCAGGATGTTCCGCTCTACCATTTTCACCCAGCTCGATTGGTCGAAGCTGTAAGGTATAAGAGCAAACCTCTGTTCCTACTGTATCAAAAATGGCTACTTTTGTACTTTGTGTTCCACCATCGATTGCTATAATATATTGATTTGTCATACGCTTCCCCCTATACTCCATTGTTATTTACTTTATAATACTATCTCATTAAATAACCACCATCAACTGCTAAAACAGTACCATTTACAAATTGAGAAGCTTTACTTGCTAAGAATACTGTTGATCCCATTAAATCATGAACATCTCCCCATCTACCCTCTGGTGTATGGTCCATAATCCTTTTATTTCTTTCTGGATCATTCATTGAAAATGCTGCAGCTTTAGTTTTAAAATATCCTGGTGCAATACCATTAACTTGAATATTATATTGCGCCAATTCATCAGCATATGTTCTTGTTAAACCAGCGATACCAGCCTTTGAAGCAGTATAAGCTGGTGAATATTGTCCGCCGAGGAAAGAGAACATTGAGCAAACGTTAATAATCTTACCGCTCTTTTGTGGAATCATATGTTGTATAACTTCATGAGTCATTTCAAATGCTCCTGTAAGATTAATAGACATCATAATGTCCCATTCCTTTCTACCAAATTCTAAGACTGGTTTACAAATGCATATTCCTGCACAGTTTAGTAAAATATCAACTGTTCCTAATTCTTCAACACATTTATCAACTATTGCCTTACAAACTCCTGGTTTTGTTATATCGCCTTCCATGTATATTGCTTTTACGCCTTCTGCTTCGATTAGCTTGTTAAACTCTGGATCATCCGGCATAACACTTGGCATTAAGATATTTGCTCCTGCTTTTGCGAGTGATAGAGAGAATGCCTGACCGAGTCCCGTGTTACCACCAGTTACAATTGCATTTTTACCTTTTAAAGAAAAATAATCCATTTGGAAATCTGTAATATTCATTTTTATTCCTCCTAAATTCTATTTTTATTTATTTTTTCTATTAACTTATCAATAAACTCTATGGCATCTCCTTCAACAACAATATCTGACAAACTACAAATAGGAGCATCCTTATTTATATTTACTGAAATTATATTTTCAACATTTTTTAATCCTTCAATATGCTGAAGTGACCCATAAATGCCTAATGCAATGTATAATTTGGGACTCACAGTTTTTCCTGATTGCCCTACTTGAATACCTCGTGGAGCTATACCACTATCTACAATGCTTCTACTAGCAGATACCATTCCATTCAATTCATTGGCTAATAAATATAAATGCTTAAAATCTTCTATTACACCACCGCCACCAGAAATCAAAACTTCACTTTCCCTTATATCCTTTATTTTTTCTTTTTCTTTTGTTTCAAGTAGTCTAATCTTGGTTGGCCTCACGGTAGTTGGTTCGAAGTTGATTTTTTTTGTTTTCTTTATAATAGATGTGGTATAGACAAATACATTTGGTCTTACACTCATCATAGTGGGCTTACAATCTTTGTTAACAATACCAGCAAAAATTTTGCCACTAAAGGCCGGTCTTACCATCTCAACTTGACCATCATTATGCTCAATGGCTGTAACATCTGCAACCAAGCCAACTTTAAGCCTCATTGCTAGTCTTGGAGCAAGCATCCTACCTAAGTATGTGGCTGGAATAAGTATGCTATCAAAATCATAAGTATGATGTAATTCTTCTATACAATTTGTTATATTTTGAAGATCATAATTCTTTATCTCTTCATTTTGAATGGTAATTAGATAATCAAATTTCCCATCAATTACTCCATAATTATTATTAAAACAAATAGCATAGGTTTCATATTCACTATCTTTATAAATCTGATTTACCACTTCTAATAAATCTATGGAATTCTGAAAATCTTCTTCATCAAAGTAAATTAAACTTCTTTTCATAATCAAACAAATCCTTTAGCTTTCAAAAATTTATACACCACTTCAATTCCTTCATCATCATTATGCACAACCACTTTGTCTTTCTTATAGAGTTTCCTCGTAAATGTTCTATTTACTTTGGTTAATGACCCTTTAATTCCAACTTCATCTTGAAGGAACTCCAATTTTTTATTTGTAATCACTGATATCCTATCTCTTACATTAAGCTCCAAATCCTTGTACTTTACAAAAGGTAATTTATATTTGCTATCTCTTCCTATGCTTAGGACACTCGGAAGTACCATCTCGTATTTTGACTGTTTTTTTTCACAATCAACTAGAACTATCACACTATCATTTTCTAAACTCTCCTCATAAACCTTCACAATATTAGATAGCTGACTAATTTGTAACATTTCAGCAATTTGTGAAGGTATGTGGGCAGTATCGCCATCCAAGGAATGACTTCCAGTAAGAATGAAATCATATTCCTCTTTGATTAAATACTTAGCTATGATTTTACTTGTTACATAAGTATCACTCCCCCCATAAAGTTTATCAGATATAAGTGTTGCTTTATCAACATTGAGCCTCAGCAAATCCTCTATAAGAGGAATAGTGCTTTGTGGAGCCATACTAACTATTTCTACAAAAGTCTCTACATTTTTTTGTTTTATTCTTAGAGCAAAGGCTAAGGCACAGGCATCCTCCGGATTAAGGAGTAACTTTACATTTTCTCTGACCAATACATTTTTTTCATAATCGTACGTAAAGTTATCCACATCTGGAATGAACTTAATTAGACAAATTATTTTCAACTTTAGCTTTCTCCTTTTTATTAAGATTAGTAAACACAGTAACTAATGCTATACCAATAACGCCCATTACTGCACTTGCTATGAAGTATGCATTATATCCACCTTTGTCTCCAAAGGTCTTAAATAGAGCACTATTAAATATCGGTAATATAATATCTGGCAAATAACCAACTAAAGATATTAATCCTATTGCTGCTCCAAGTATTTTGTCGTCAATCTTTGCGTCACCAAGTAATGACCAATAAACACCACGAATGGAATATAAAAATATTCCTCCTAATATAATTAATGCATAGAATATATTCTTGCTTAAACTAGTTGGTAAAATTGATATTAGAAGAAGACAAACTACTGCTCCTAAAAGTGCACCGCTAAGAGTTCTTTCTTTTCCAAATTTGTCTGCTAAAAATCCTCCAATAACTCCACCAACTGGTCTCATCCAAAGAACAATTAACATAATAGTTGCTACGCTTACCGCATCTACTCCAACATTACCTTGTAGGAATCCTCCAAGGTAATAAACTGTCCAATACACTGTATAAGACATGAATATAATTCCACCCATTATATACACATACTTATTCTTGAATACCCCTTCAAAATCTGATAACTTAACCTTTTGTTTAGGTGCTACACCCGCAACCTTTTGATATCCAGCCTTCTTATCATTTTCAACAAAGATTGTAACAAGTATACCAACCACAAATACTACTATTGAGTACATATATATAATTGATACTATAGCTGACCTATTGTTTGCTAAATTTGTACTGCCTCCCATTACCTTAGTGAAAATATATAGTGCAAGACTTGCAAGTAAAGCTTCTACTACGCCACGTCCACCATCAAGTATTCCGAAGAATCGGCCTTCTTCTTCTTTCTTTGCAAGTAATTTAACAATTTTCATATGAGCACTCCAAAATGTAAATACGGAGAATATACCCCATATACCATAAATAACAACTACATTCTTGTAACTAGGAATTTGAGCAAACCAGAAACCAGCCGCTGCAACACCAAAAAGTGAAATAGATAATAACCACTTTGCAGAAAATTTATCACTTATTAACCCACTTGGAAAATAACCAACTACCCACACAATTCCTAAAACAGAATAAATAGAATTCAATTGAGGTAATGTCATATTGAAAACCTGTAAAAGGGTTTGCTGATAGTTTGTTCTTAAATAAATAATAGGGAATATGGATCCTGCTGCTAAAACAATTAGGAAAAATTGAAAATATCTTTTTAAGTTTTTATTATTCATATACTTCCCCCTAAAATTACCAATTTTTATTTTAAAGTGCTCTTTCTCATTTTAAATATTGTAATCCTTTACTTATTGTATAACATGGGCTTAAGAATTTACTCTTAAGCCTATGGAAATAGTTTATTTTACAATTAAATAATATTTATAAAATACTATTTAATTGTAAAATTATTCTCATTTTTGATATTTAATGCCTTCTTCTTGTGGATATATAGTTCCAAAATTCATAATGCCCTTTGGATCAAAAGCTTCTTTTAATTTTTCTAACATATAATATGCGCTGCCATGTTCTGCTTTAGTCCATTCATTACGGAACTTACCAATCCCGTGATGGTGACACATAGATCCTCCAAGTTTTAATGTTTCTTCTACAATAATTGTTTGTATTGGATGGTGGTATATTCTCATTTCATCTTCTGGTGCACAATTGATATTATAATTATAAACGAAGTACATATTAGCTCCGTTTATGTAACTGTGAGATGAATGTCCACCGAGCATTGTCAAGTCATTTGGACGTTTAAATTCAGTTTTAATCCTGTTAATAACGCTATCATATATTTTAGGAAGCATCTCCCAGTTAGCTGAAATTTCAGTTGTATATCCATCATGCTTATCATTATCAATCATTCCTTGGAACTCATCATCAATATCCTTTTGTGACCAGTTCAAATGATTAAACCAATCTTCTATAAGTTTGCTATCAACTTGTTCAATAATGCTATCCTTGAATTTTTCAGTAGCATCTTCAATTCCTGAGCAAATAGCATTTACCATTTCTCTATTTCCTTCAGCCATAAATATTAATACACATTTACCTTTGTAAAAGTGGTAAAAATGTTGTCTTGCATCTTCCTCAGAATATGTTCGAGCAACAGATGGGCGATACCCATTAACCATAACTTCTCTTAATACTTTAATTCCAGATTCAACATCTTTTACAAGGTATCCATAGAATTTATTGTTCTCTGGAAAAAATTTGAATATTTTAACAGTAACTTCTGTAATATAGCATAATGTCCCTTCGTTACCAATAACAATGTGCCTTATATCCGGTCCACCAGCACGACGTGGGACATTCTTAATTCTTGAAATATGTCCATCTGGGAAAACACATTCTAGTCCTACTACCATATCTTCAATTCCACCATATAAAGTTGAAAATTGTCCAATACTTCTTGTAGCAACGAGTCCGCCATATTGAGCAACTGGTTTAGATTGTGGAGAATGTCCTGTTGTTAATCCTGATTTTCTGAGTTCATCTTCTATTACTTGTAGAGGAACACCTGCTTGCACAGTTGCTTCCATGTTATATTCATCAATTTTAATAATCTTATTTAGGTACTTACCATCTATTACAAGTGTTAGTTCCTTCCAGTTTTCTAAACCACCTTCTGTAGCAGTCTTACCACTTCTTGGGATTACATTAACATTGTTTTCATTACAATACATTAAAAGAGATTTGACCTCATCCACAGACTTTGGAAACAAAATTGCAGTAGGCATTGGGACATCTAATACTTTTTTAGCCTTTGCATATTTTTTATAGCGATCTGCAGATGCATCATACAAATCATCATAATTTGTATCAATTTGTTCATCTAATAAAATACACTTCAAATCTTCTAATACCTTTTCCTTATTCATAATAGCCTCCTAAGTTATAAATAAATTTATAAATATCAACATTAAAACTTTTATTTAGTTGACTTTATCCTATATGTAAACGATACTACCAGCAGTGCTATATGTCAATGGTTTTTTGGAAAGTTTTCATTCAAATTGTTTTTTTATTATTATTATTGGAAAACTTTCTACTTATTTTTGTAATAGCACCTAAAAGCGTAGGAATAAATTTTACTGATTATCTAAATTTTCACTTGTAATTATTAGGGATGCTTTATATTGAAATAAACAACAAAAAGCATATATTAGGTTTATTTTTCTATAACTTAATGATAATATATCATTAAAGACATTATGGCATTTAATAGATGCGTTGTTTATAAGTTTACGAAGCAAATTCCAAATGCTATATTATATTAATGAGTTATTTTACTAATACACAATTAAGGAGAAAACGTAAGTATTTTACGTTAAGTTAAAATTATGATGAATATTGATGTTAATAAATTAAATACATTAGAGCACCAAATTAACGAAACCATTATTAAATGCTCTAAGGAAAATTTAAATCTTAAAATCGCACAAGCCGCAGAAGCATGCGGTTGTTC
Source organism: Clostridium psychrophilum (assembly GCF_018861705.1). Lineage (GTDB taxonomy): Bacteria > Bacillota > Clostridia > Clostridiales > Clostridiaceae > Clostridium_AD > Clostridium_AD psychrophilum. The sequence goes on from NZ_JAHLEC010000074.1 coordinate 7,965, forward strand.
TATGTCAAAGATCTCCAAATTCGTAAAGAAATTAGGCTTCAATAATTATAAACAATATATGAATTTCTTATATGGTCATGAAATTTCTCAAAAATATTCTTCTAATGAATTAGAAAGAATAAAAGATTTTTTAGATGATTTTGATTTATCTTTAGTTGATGAATTTATCGATTTAATGAATTCTTGCGATAAGATTATACTTTTTGGATATGGACCATCGTTCATTTGTACTCAATACTTTGAATACAAATTAAGACTTACAACGAACAAATTTATAAGTTCAGCACCTGATGAAATATCTGTAGAAAGATTAATCGATGACAAAAGTTTGCTTGTCATATTTTCTGCAACGGGCAAATTCAAATCATTTGAAAAAATTTATAATTATTCTAAGAGCCATAATTGCAAAGTATTATTAATAGTTGAAGAATATAATACATCATTACTCTCCAATTATGATAATGTTTTAATGCTTACTAAATCAACTCAATCAAATAATTTTAAACCTTATGAAAAATCAAGAACTATATTTTTTATTTTCATTGAAGAAGTTATTCAACACATTATCCTTAAAAATCGTCAGAAGAATGTTGAACAAAAACAAATGAATACTACGAAAGAAGATATATAACATTTACATCACATATTCTTTTACAACCAGATGAAAATTCCATTTGAAGTCTATTTGCATGGTCATCGCGAACCGTTGAAAAAGATTGCAGTAAGAGAGTTGTTACCTTTTGCCTATTCTGTTCAAGACTAAACTTTGGTTATTGTCGTGAGTTTATAATGCAGATTTACAGAGATAATTTAAACACTAAAATAACAGTTATGTAATTTAAAATAGCATTGATTTTATATCAACGCTATTTTTCTATGTTTAAATTTATTGTATTTTAACGAAGAAAAAACTACTGAAATATATAAGTTACATATTTCTTATCTGATCAGAATAATACTATACTAACTTGTCACACCAAAAATTGCACCAGTAACCATCGGAATCAACCAAATAACCCATACTATAAGACTGAATTTATGAAACTTGACGATTCTAACTTCATTTTTATCTATTAAAACTAAGGTAGCCCAACCAGCATGAAAGAGCATAATCAATATAGCTGCTAAACCTGTTATTCCATGAAAGCTAAATTGAAACAGCCCACCCGCCATGATAGTCATTGCCCCAGTTCCTATCGTATCGCATACTAATCCACTATAAAACATTCCCACGTGCCACCACTTGAGTCTGCCTTTAATTCGTTCACTCCAAACACCTATTGTATAAATTACCAAAGCTAAGCTAATAAACATCATTCCCACTAATCCATAGTTAATCAAAATAAAAATCCTCCCTTGTTGTTAGTCTATATCCACTTTTGTGGCAGTAATTGTTTTAATATATTCTCCCAAATCAAATAACTCGCTTTACAGCGAGTTATTATTACGTTAATTATATACTAAAATAAATAATATTATTTGTTATTATTTGTATTTTCTAAAATTATCTCAGCTATCTTATGGCTTGATTGAGGATTTTGACCAGTTATAAAGTTTTTGTCTACAACTACTTTCTCAGTAAAATCTGCACCTTTATCAATAATTGCCCCTTGCTCTCTTAATCTACTTTCTACTGCGAAAGGAACTTTATCTGATAAACCAGCAAGCACTTCTTCAGTATCAGTAAAAGCAATTAAACTTTTACCATCTACAAAATATTTTCCATTTTTATTTTTAATGTTAGTAAAAGCTGCAACTCCATGACATACACCAGCTACAATATCTCCATTATTATAAGTATCTAAAATTAATTTTTCTATATTTTTATTATTTACAAAGTCAATTAAAGGACCATGACCACCTGAAAATAATATAGCATCATAAGAATTTTTCATGGCAGTTTCTAAAGATTGTGTATTCTTTAATAATTTGTTGGCCTCTTGATATTCACTCGGAATTCCATTTGGAATAGAAACTTTATCTAGTATTACTTTTCCACCTAAAATTGAAGCTATGTCTACTTCTAATTCAGCTTTTTTGAATACATTGTATGGTTCTGCAAGTTCCTCTAACCATAACCCAGTTGGATGCCCATTCATATTGCTCTCACTTGTAGATATTATTAATATTTTTTTGTTCATATTTTTTCTCCTTTTTAACAATTATTTTCTTCTTTGATTGTAAATTGTTTGAGACCAATTACAATAGTAAGTTGAAATTATTTCTATTTATTACTTTATTAGTTAATATTTCACATTTGTTAAACCTATCCACATGGAATAGACGGTAAAGTTTTTTATATATTAAATGCTAGTAATGATTTCATCCTCTATTAATCTAGATTTAGGTAATTCAGCGTTAAAATCATTATCACTGCGATAACCCAATCCAACTATTGCAATTGCTGTATATCCTTTTTTACGTAAACCTAACTCTTCATCTAAAACTTTTGCATCAAAACCTTCCATTGGTACGGCATCAATGCCAAGAGTCGCAACACCTAATAAAAGATTACCAAGGTTTAAATACACTTGTTTATCCATCCAATTTTGTAAATCTTTTTCATCATCACGATGTATATTTACAAATCTTGAACGTCCCATATGTTGGTTATCTTTAAATTCTTTCTCAGTATAACGAGAATCAGCATCCTCTTTTTCTAATACATGAAGTAAATAGTCTTCATCCATATCTGTTCTTGAGCAAAATACAATAACCTGAGCTGCATCTAGCACTTTAGCCTCATTAAAATTAAAAAAGCCTTGAGTGCTTTTACTAATTTGTTTTTTACCTTCATCAGTATTTGCAATTACAAAGTGCCATGGTTGACAATTAACACTAGATGCACTCAGTCTTAAAAGAGCCTTGATTTTTATGGAATCCTCATCAGAAATTTTCTTTGTAGAATCAAACTCCTTTACAGAATAACGTGTGTTTAAAATTTCAATTAAGTTCATATTCTTTTCCTCCTCTTATAAATAATTTAGTATTTATTAGCATTACCCGAACTCAAAATGCTATAATAACTTATTGTAATTTCATAACCAATTTTTTCTCCAAAGAATTGAAACCTTCAGGAGTATGAGTTGATAAATAAACTGTATCATTTTGCTTAATAAATTCTCTAACATTTGATAAACTTTTAATGGCTAAATCTTTGTCCTCAAATACAACCGAAAGTTCATTTTTCCTGTATCTATTAAATAATTCTGTAAACTAGCTGGATATACTTTATTGGGGTCCACATCTTCTTTCTTCATAGAGCCGCCTAAAGCAAATGCCTCACTCATCTCGCCATTTTTATAAAATTTCAAAGCTATAATTTTCATTTTATTCTCTCCTTTTAATATCTAATAATTAATAACGCTTCATGTAACTATTTCCGTATTAACACCCACTATCAATAAATATGTTAATATTTATTAACATATTCCTTATAAAACCTTTAATAAAAAATCTAAGTTTTTCGCTAACTCTTCTCCGTGCTCTTTAGGTATACTATTTTAAAACCCTGATTATTATATTCTTATATTAGTTTTATTAAATTTAATTTTATACAATTTAATTGCTTATTTATAATATACTTTCTTTTAATCTTAATGTCAATAGCTTTAATTTAAAATTCTGCATAAAAAGATAAGGCCCGCAGATATTATTTATCCGCAAACTACACATCATTAAGCTACTATAAATGATTTCCTTATATATGAATATGATTCAATGCAAGGTTTATAAGTTTAAACGTACTCTTTTTTACTTGACGTATTATTTGATTTATTATAATATTAACTTATAATTTGGATAATGATAAAAATAACAATTTTATCCATTCTCACTACCCACTTATATGTACATACATTATTATTAATTAAAATTTATTTCAAAATAAAGTATCTTTAATAAAGTACTTAAAGATTGTAATATACATTATGAATAAAAGGAATAAAATAATTACTAAATAAAGGAGAGATTATTAAATGAAAATGGGACTAAGAACACCAAACCCAATGAAATCATTAAAAGCACGAACTACTGGAAAGTTAAAAAGACAAATGAAGAAAGCTGTTATACCAGGGTATGGCATGAAGGGAATGGGCTATATAAAGAATCCAAAACGTGCTATTAAAAATAAAATATATAAAAAGACTACATTTAGCATTTGGGATATATTTAAACTTTTTAAATAAAAATACAAAAATAAATCATTTTTTCTTTTAAAAGATCACTCCTCCTATTGGTTCGAGTGATCTTTTAAAAGCTTACGTCTGATGATTCATTATAGATTTATTGAAATGGAGGTTTTACTATTGTTTATAGTGTTCTTATTTTGATAGCCTACTATTTATCTTTAGAAAGAATATGGTAGGCTTTGATATTACTATGTCCTAGATCTTATGGTAAAATATACTTCTGTTACTTATTTTTATTAATTTATTCGCTTTATATGAAAATCACTTAATGTATTTAAACATTCATTACGTTGTTGATTTTTTAGTATATTTAAATTGAATAACCATTCTTATGTTTTATTTCAACAAAATTATTGAAATAAAACATAAAGGCGTATAATTAAAAGGAAATACCCCCACATACGATTGAACTGACCTGAACTGCCCACCATTTATTGAACAAAAGATTATAATTGAGTTACATTCGCATTACTTCTATTACGAATTAATTAATCATTATAAATATACTTGATTTCTAAAAACTACTTCTTAAATTTTAAAATATTAATATTATTCAAGCCTTCTAATAAACTAATTAAAGCGGCTATAAATAATATATATAATTCCTAATAACATGAATATTATATATATTACTGTGAATATATTAAATGTTTTCTTTAACTCTTTGTGCTCTTTTTTATAGGCATCTCGACTAAGTATTTTGTTCCTATTAGGGAAAAAAGGTACTTCTAATGGCAGAACAAGAAAATTTATTAATAATATTAACACATCATATCTAATAATTCCTGTAGGATTAGCAAATAATTTGAATTCAAATAACATACTAATTGTAGTTAATATACTTATAATTATTGACACTGTAGTTAAAAATTCACCCATTTTTTTATTTTCTTTAAAAGATAAGCTAAATCCCTTTAATTCAAGATAATATAATAATAATGTTAAAAGACTTAATCCCTCTATACCAAAGAAGATCACATTAATACTAATAACACCACTACCAGAAACTAATTTATAAAGAGAATATCCCATTAAAGTCAATATTGTTATTATAACAGAAACTCTGATTGCTTTATTCATTGCGTATCGATGTAATTCATCATCGTCTAAAACCAATGTCATAAAAAAACAAGCTACAATAAGAGTAGCAAATGCAACATGTGCAGACAATAATACATTTCCTAAATTATTCATTATTTCTCCTCCTCCACAATCTCAAAAACTTCATTAATGCTTTTATTAAAGTAGTTTGCTATAGAAAAAGTCAGTTTCAGAGAGGGATTAAAAGTTCCTCTTTCTATTTCTAAAATAGTACTCCTATTTACGCCTAAATCTATAGCCAAATCTTCTTGTGTTAAATTTCTTTCAGCTCTAAGAACCTTTATTTTTGTATTAAATAACTTTTTTCTTTTTGCCATAATATGCCTCCCTATAGATTTATTATAGTATTTATATTGTATATAGTCAACAAAAAGTTGTATATAGTTATCAATTAAAAGTCTTGACCTACTAAACTCGCTATGAGAACAAGCTCTTTATCATAAATTTTAACAATCATTCTATATCATTGAGTAACATCACATATCCACAAATCTCTTATTTCATCTGCCCTAACAATAATTCTTTCCTTAAATCCACATTTCTCTTTTGTTAGTGCATCTTATTTTTCATATAGAAATCTCTTTTATTTTGTTCTATATTTGTATTCTTTTTTAACAATTATTCCAAATGATCAAGTACCCTAGATAGTTGGGATGTGAAACAGACAAACTATGGTGCTATATAGCCAATCCGAAGGCACGTACTAACATCCACAATAAACATTGTATTACTTTCATAACTATAGCTTATCTACTTGACATAGCAACATAGTTGTAATACAATATAGTAACTATGTTGCATCACAAGGTAGGTGGTATTAATGGCAAATTCTTCTCAATTATTAAAAGGAATTTTAGAAGGGTGTATATTAAAAATAATTTTAAAAAAAGAAACCTATGGATATGAATTGTATAGTTCATTAAAAATTAGTGGTTTTGATGACTTATCTGAAGGAACTTTATATCCTTTGCTAATTAGACTTGAAAAAAATGGTTTATTGTCCTCAATAAGTAGGGACTCGCCTCTGGGACCAAAACGAAAATATTATTCTCTTACTAAATTAGGGAAACAGGAATATTTAGATTTTTGTAGTTCTTGGGATAAAATTTCAAAATCAGTTAATAAGATATTGGGAGATGATCTAAGTGATTAAAACAAAATCATTAATAAAACAATTAAATAAAGCGTCGAAAAATTTATCGGTAGAAAACGAAAAAATATTTGGTGACATTGTATTCTATGTAAGAACATCAAATATAAAAACAAGAGACGCTGAAGAATTTCTACAACAGATTTTAGACAGCTTTTTAAATGCTGAGAAACAAGGTGTGAGCATTGAAAATGTACTAGGAACAACAGATATTAAAAATTACTGTAAAGAAATAGTAGCTACCTATAAATCAAGCTATACTTACTCATCACTATTTAGTGAATATATTATGTACACAGGTATGATCATAACAATATTATCAATTATTAATTATTTTACACAAAATCTAGAGGCAATTATAAAACATGGTATTAATCATTTTACTTTAATTCTAAATTTTAATTTAGGGATTGTTTTACAATTTTTGTTGATAGGCATTATGATTATTGCTATTATGATTTATATCAAAAAAAGCTGTTTTGAGGAAACTGAAAAAGTTAGTACAAAAAAAGAGTTTTTTAAACTTTGGATAATATCATGTCTATGGATTTCTATAATGCTCGCTTGTATAATATTTTTAAAGGAAATATTCGTATTTAAATTAAATATAATTATAGTTCTTATTGTTGGAATCGCTTTATATTTTATAGGTAATTATGTATCAGAGAAATAAAGATTAATTATAAAAAGTTGTTGCAGTATATTAAGACATCAGTGCATTAAGAAGTATTTTAATATTATTAGTATATTCTTAATAAAGCCCCCCATATAATGATATGGGGGGGCCTTTATAGAACACATAAGAATAATTAGAAATAAAAATACCAACTTGTAACCTTCTACATGATTTAATATTTTTAAACTATCACTTTAACTTATCAATGTTTCCTGATTGAATATATTTAATATTTGCTTGAATTTTTTCATATGTCCAATTCCACCACTTAATTTTAAGCAATTTAGAAATTGTTTCATCGTCATACCTTTTCTTTATAACTTTTGAGGGTACGCCTCCAACAATAGTATATGGTGGAACATCATTGGTAACTACCGCTCTAGTTCCAATAATCGCACCATTTCCAATTTTCACACCTGACATAATTATAGCTTCATATCCTATCCACACATCATTTCCAATTTCAATATCACCTTTATTATCCCATGCTTCTTTGGGGTTTAAAGTCTCGTTCCACTCTTCGCCAAAAATAGGAAATGTATAAGTAGAAAGTGATTTCATTGTATGATTTCCACTAGTCATGAGAAATTTTGCTCTGCATGCAATTGAACAAAACTTTCCAATTATCAATTTATCATTATTAATAGGATAATGGTACAATACATTATTTTTCTCAAAATTTCTAGGATCATCGTAAAAATCATTATATATTGTATAATCTCCAACTTTTATATTAGTTATTGTAATCACATTTTTAAGATATACTATTTGGGGATCATTACTTCTTGGATATATTTTATTTGAATTTGGAATAGTCATATTTGAATCTCTCCTTTGTATTATATTAAAAATACGTTAATGCCTATTCCATTATTACAATGCATTTTTTCATACAATCACTCCCCAAATACTAACGATAGTGTTAACACTATCTTTGTTTTATTTATTTAAGACCCTGCAATTGCAAGGATTGTAGCTGTTTTTAAGAAAAAAAACAATGACCCCCTCTTTCTGGTATAATTGTTG
>NZ_JAHLEC010000075.1 GCF_018861705.1 Clostridium psychrophilum
ATTTTGTTAGAAGAATAGCAAAAATAAACGTTTTTTTATTGAAAAACTTTTTCAACTCTTTTTACGGTGGAAGTTAACTCTGCAAAGTGGAAGTTACTTTTTCAATTCACCCTAATATTTTAATAACTACACTCTCCAACACCATTAATATCATTTCCATCTGAAATATTATGAAATGCGATATTTAATATAGAATAAGTTGGCTGTAAAATTAGGTGTTAGTGTTTTAACTTTGATATAATAATTACAATGGATTTTTATTTTGTTCATAGTAAATTGTTTTTAAAATATCTTAGAAAAGTTAAATTAAATCAAACAAAAATATTTAAAAATTGGAAGTGTTTAAAATTAATAACGTAAATTCACAATTTATTTTGTCTTTAATAATCATAGCAATAGGATATACCTTTAAAAGATTAAACTTAATAAAAGAAGAAGATGGCGATGGAATGTCAAGAATTATATTCAACATCACTCTTCCCTCATTAATTTTTGTTACATTTAATTCAATGAAAATAGATCATTCTTTAATTTTACTTACTATAATAAGTGCTGGATATGGCATTATAATGTCATTTATTGGGGTATTTATTTTTAGAAAAGAACAAAGAAATATGAGAGGAACGCTGGCTATGGTAGTCCCTGGTTTTAACATAGGATTGTTTGCATACCCTTTAATTCAGTCAATCTGGGGAAAAAGTGGATTGAAATATATTGGTATGTTTGATATGGGCAATTCACTTACAATGTTTGTTTTCTGTTATATAATTGCAGCTTATTTCTCTTCAACCGAAACAAAATTAGAAATCAAAGAAATCGTAAAAAATTCTTTTAAATCAGTTCCACTTATGGCTTATATAATTTCATTATTTGTAAATCTAGCTGGATTTCACCTTCCCTCACCTTTTATAGCTGTTTGTGGGATAATATCTAAATCAAATACACCTTTATCTCTGTTACTCCTTGGTGTGTTCTTAAACTTCTCAATAGATAAGTCTCATTATAAAAACATAATAAAAATCTTAACTATACGATATAGCATTGGTCTAATTATTGGAATAATGTTGTTTTTAATTTTACCTTTTGATTCAATGTTTCGATATACAATTCTTATCGGATTAATACTTCCAATTGGTATGGCAGTTATACCTTACGCTGTACAATTTAATTATGATAAAAAACTGATTGGAACTTTATGCAATATAACTATGATATTAAGTTTTGCACTCATTTGGATTATTATTGCATTATAACCTTGTTATAACTATAAAAATTTAAGAAAAATGATATATAATGATTCAAATGATATTAAGTTTTATAAAAGAACTCATAATGGTATACCTTTATACGATAACTCACTATTTCATGCTAATGAAGAGTCTTTTTCTTTCCTCCCTGAATTATTATTAATTTTGTTCCAAATAACAAATGTATAATACGATACCAAGATAATAACAACAATTGCTAAAGTCTTAAAGAAGAAAGTACCTTGAATTCCAGTTCCTAAAAATCCATACAAAAATATCATAGGAGAATCTGCCATTAATATAATAACTATGCATTTTTTGTAATTTAATTTGATGCACGCTGCTGAAAGGGTTATTATATCTGATGGGGTTACAGGGCACGCAATGCCTAGTGCTAGAATTTTATATCCATATTTTTTAAGAATGGCTATTGTAACCCTATTTTTTTCTAAAAAGTTTTCCCCTAATAATTGATTTTGAAAATATCTTCCAACAGCATACATGATGCTTTGAGATATAGCTAAAGATAAAACTCTTAAGATTTATTAAGAATATTAATATAAGAAATTAAAAAACATAGTAAAATTTCAACTATGCCTTTTGAAGTAAAATATTAAATTTTATGGTGTTGTTGCTACACTCAGCCCATACCTTTCCGCTATGAAGCTCTATAATTTTCTTTGATATTGCAAGTCCTAAGCCCGAACCCTCAGTTTCACCGGTCCTTGATTTATCTAACCTATACATTTTCTCAAATATCTTTTCTAACTCTTCTTTGCTTATGTTTTCCCCTTTATTTTCAAAGCTTATTTTTATATTATTATTAATTTCCATCATGCTAACTTTAAAAATAGTGTTAGGAAAGCTATATTTCTCAGCATTTTTAACTATATTTTCAATCACCCTAACCATCTTTTGAATATCTATTTCACAATAAAGCTCCTCTGCAGTACTTTCTATTTCTACTTTTATATTTTTTTCATTAAAAAAAGGTATTTGTTCTCCAACAATTTGATTTACCAATGTAGCTATATTGAAAGGAATTTTTTCTAAAGTGGTAATATCATTAGTAAGTTTAGTATATTCAAACAATTCATTGATTATTTTTTTTAAGCTTATACTCTTGTCATAAGCTACATTTAAGTAATCCTTCTGCACATCTTCATAGGAGAACTTATCATCTTTAAGTAACTCTAAATATCCTATTATTGAAGTTAACGGAGTTCTTAAATCATGGGAAACAGCTACAATCAATTCATTTTTAGCCTTTTCAATCTTCTTTTCCTTTTCATAATTCTCCTTCAGCCGGTTAGACATAATATTGATACTATTTGCTAAGTCAGTAATTTCATCATTGCCCTTAAAATCCAATTTTTCAATGAAACTTTCATTTGTGATGCTGCCTACCTTGCTTATAATATATTTGAGATATCTAATTCTTTTGTTTATTCCAAACAAGAAAATAGCCACAAAAATACTAATGGGAATAATCAATAAAAGAACTGAATAAGTATTGTAAGTTCTAACTAGAGTATCTCCTGTTGTGTTTGAATTAATCACAAAAGAATACAGGCTCCTCGCTATAACAAGCAAAACTATAGTACTTATTAATAAAGCGAAAGCAACTAGACAAATTAAATCTGTTGCTAATTTATTATATATTTTATTCTTCATATTTTATATCCAACTCCCCATACGGTCTTAATGTATTGAGGATTTTTAGAATCAATTTCAATCTTTTGCCTTAAATTTGTTATATGTACCGCTATAGAAGTATCAGAGACTGCAAAACTCTCTTTCCATACTGTTTCATATAATTTTTCTATAGTAAATACACTTCCTTTATTTCTAGCCAAGCATTCCAGTATATCAAATTCCTTTGGTGTTAATTTTATTTTTTCACCCCTAACTGTAACTTCATGAGTGTCAGTATTTATAATTAAATCCTCTATCTCAATTATATTTTTACAAGTTGGCATATAATTAAATTTTTTATATCTTCTAAGTTGCGCCTTAACTCTCGCAAGAACTTCCATTGAACCAAAAGGCTTTGTAATGTAGTCATCTGCACCTACAGTTAGCCCCTGTATTTTATCGATTTCTTCCCCTTTAGCTGATAAAAATATTATTGGCATTGTATACTTTTCTCTTATTTTTATACAAGTGGCTACACCATCTAAAATTGGCATCATTATATCTAGTATTATTAAATCAGGTTCATTACTTTCGAGTGACTCTAAAGCTTCTTTTCCATTGCAGGCATTAAAGACCTCATAACCATCATTTTTTAGATAAACTTCAATTAAATTTCTTATACTTTTATCATCATCTACAACTAGAATTTTTTCCTTCATAGTTCCTCCTTCACTCTGCATTTCAATACATATGCAGGTGGCAAATTTATCATTGCTTTCTTCACCTTTACATTATTAAAATATTTTTCTAAGAACTTCTTTTTTAATAAAGAATACTAAAAAGTTATAAATTCTCCTTCATTGCTTAATATATCCTTTGTGTTCTTTAATATAGTATTTGAAATATTTACTGGCAATACCGTAAAAGGAAGCCCGGATACAACATAATCCACCTGTTTAATATTATACTCTTTTAGATATTTTTTTATATTCTCTGCCCCATCATTTATAATTTTAACATTTTCCTTGTAGCCATACATACTAAATAAATTCTCATAAAATTCTTTGTTATTCTCGATAACAAGTAATAATGTGTTCTCTTTTTTTCTTGCAATAAGTTTTTCTGTGAAAACACCTGTTCCTGGTCCATATTCTATAATACAATTGCATTTTTTAAAATTAATATCTTCTATCATTTTTCCAGCTAAATATTCACTACTTGGTGCAACTGCTCCAATAAATTTTGGATTTTTAATAAATTCTTTAATAAACTTAAACATATTTAATCTCTCCTTATAAATAACCTTCTATTATTTATCTTATAACAAATAAATTAAGAATTATTAAAGAAAAGTATTAAGAATTATTAAGTTTCTAGTATTTCAATATCACTTTCATATCTTTTTAGAGCTATAAATGTTCATTTTTTAAGCTACCCATTATAATAATAATGGGTAGCTTAATTTTTCTTAATAACATCACCTTATCTATGATATGGTTCTACATAGCCAATAAAAATGAGTTTTTTTATTTAATAATATTATTTAACATCAAAACGGTCTGCATTCATTACCTTATTCCATGCAGCTACAAAATCTTGTATGAACTTTCCCTCATTGCCATTAGATGCATAAACCTCAGCGACTGCGCGAAGTTGTGAATTTGATCCAAATATAAGATCAACGCTTGTTGCTATCCACTTCCTACTCTGCGATTCTCTATCAAAACCCATGAATTTTTCCTTGTATTTAGGTAACATCTTCCACTGGGTATTAATATCAAGAAGGTTTACAAAGAAATCATTTGTAAGACATTCTTCCCTCTTTGTAAACACCCCCTCCTTCGATTCTTTATAATTAGTGTTTAGTACCCGCATACCACCAATTAATAGTGTCATTTCTGGAATAGTTAGTGTTAATAATTGTGCTCTATCAATTAACATTTTATCTGATGTTACTGCATATTTATCTTTTATATAGTTTCTAAATCCATCTGCCTTAGGTTCAAGAACACTAAATGAATTTATATCTGTTTCCTCTTGGGTTGCATCGGTTCGTCCTGGAATAAAAGGGACAGTAATGTTGTACCCTGCATTTTTTGCAGCTTGTTCAATACCAACACATCCACCTAATACAATAATATCAGCTAAGGAAACCTTCTTCCCCTTGGAATGTGACATATTAAAATTCATTTGAATTTTTTCTAGAATATTTAAAACTTTGCTAAGCCTTTCTGGCTCATTAATTTGCCATTCTCTTTGTGGCTTTAATCGTATTCTTGCCCCATTTGCCCCTCCGCGCTTATCTGAGCCACGAAATGTTGATGCCGATTCCCAAGCTGTTGTAACAAGTTCTGATATTGACAAGATTGAATCTAAAATTTTTATCTTAATCTCTAAAATATTTTTATTATTAATCAATTTATAGTTAACTTTTGGCACAGGGTCTTGCCACATAAAGGTTTCTGTTGGAACTTCTGGTCCGAGATACCTTGATATCGGCCCCATATCTCTATGGGTTAATTTAAACCAAGCCTTGGTAAAATTCTCGGTAAATTTTTCTGGATTTTCTAGATAATCCATTGCTATCGATTGGTAAATAGGATCATAAATAAGTGCTAAATCTGCTGTGGTCATCATAGGTCTATGCTTTATTAATGGATCATAGGCATCAACTACCATATCATCTTCATCTACGTCTTTAGCTAACCATTGATATGCTCCTGCAGGACTTTTAACTAATTCCCACTCATGTTTAAATAATGTTTTTAAGTAACCCATTGTCCACTTTGTAGGTTCTGCTTTCCATGCGCCTTCAATCCCACTACTTATGGTATCTGGACCCTTACCAGTTTTATAGTTATTTTTCCAACCCAACCCTTGCTTCTCAATTGGTGCAGCTTCTGGCTCTGGCCCAATATTCGAAGGTGATGCAGCCCCATGACATTTACCAAAAGTATGTCCACCTGCTATAAGAGCAACAGTTTCCTCATCATTCATTGCCATACGAGAGAATGTTTCCCTTATATCATATGCTGATGCTTTAGGATCAGGTTTTCCATTGGGTCCCTCTGGGTTTACATAAATTAAGCCCATTTGCACAGCTGCAAGAGGATTTTCAAGTTTTTTATCATCTTTATTATGCTCATCACCAAGCCACTCTTTTTCATTACCCCAGTAAATATCCTCCTGTGGTTCCCAAAAATCTATTCTGCCACCACCAAATCCAATTGTCTTGAGTCCCATAGATTCGAATGCGCAGTTACCTGTAAGTATCATAAGGTCAGCCCAAGATATTTTATTTCCATATTTCTTTTTTATTGGCCAAAGTAAACGACGTGCTTTATCTAAATTTATATTATCTGGCCAACTATTAAGTGGTGGAAAACGTTGTAATCCTCCCCCTCCACCGCCTCTACCATCACCAGTTCTATAAGTTCCAGCACTATGCCAAGCCATACGAATAAAGAATGGTCCATAGTTTCCATAATCAGCAGGCCACCACTTCTTAGAATCTGTCATCAACTTATATAAATCATTCTTTAGTTCATAATAATTTAATTTTTTAAATTCCTGCGCATAGTTAAAACCTTTAGACATAGGATTGCTTAGCTCTGAGTTTTGACGAAGAATATTAAGCTTAAGCTGATTTGGCCACCAATGCTCATTAGTTGTTCCGCCTCCTGCTACTGCTCTGCTTGTTCTTCCTGTCACTGGACATTTTCCTTCTAACATAACACTATCCTCCTTACCCTTTTTCTTTACTTACCTGCACATCTAATTAATTTATATGTACGTAAAGGTAACGTAGCCTTACTCATATAAATACTACTACTGTAAATTATATAAATATATAACTAATAATATGAGCAAATTGATAAATAATATTGGGTAAGTTATCTGATTTGTTTAGTAATTATTGCACTTGTTTATTATGGAGTTTAAAAAATCAGGCTAACATCTGGTCATAAAGCTATTAGTAAATCTTGTTTATTTAATATTTGTCATATACTCATTTGAAAAATTTATATGTACTTTCATTGCTTTTACACTATCTTCCAAATTGTTTTCTGATAATGCATTATAAATATTTTCGTGTTGTAACCCCAAGACTTTTGTATTTTCTTTTATCTCTACAATTTTTATTAATGCATCCTTCCTATATTCATCAACTAGCGAAGAAACTGCATTCATCATATTAAGTATCAAAATATTATGTGCTGCCTGCGCTATCTTGTAATGGAATTCTTTATCAAGACTTATGCTTAAATTTCGGTCATAAGTTTCCTTCATTTTAATAACTAATAATTTTAATTCCTGAAGTTCTTGAGAATTTATCTTTTTTGAAGCAAGCTCTACAGTTTCAACTTCGATAGCCATCCTAAGCTCAAATATTTCTTGGGATGTATTTTTTTGAAGCAGAAACATTATTGAAAGAGGCTCATATAAACTATTTTCTGTATTTGTCCCAATAAAATTTCCTTCACCTTGTCTGCATTCTATAAGGCCTATATTTTCCATTGATCTTAGAGCTTCTCTAATTGAAGATCTACTAACTTTAAGTTTTTCAACAAGTTCTCTTTCAGATGGTAGCTTGTCACCTATTTTTAGAGTACCGTCAGAAATCATATTTTTTATTTGCTGTATAACTTGTTTATACACCTTAGTTACTTTTATTTTATTAACCATAATTGCTTCTCCCCCTCGCTTTAAAAAATCACATTAATTATTTATATACTCATAATAGTATAAAACTCGGGAATAAAGAAGTCTTTGGGTTAAATAAAAAGTTGCTTTTATTTTATAAATATTGGTGTTGTTAAATAAAATTTATATACTTATTTAAACGCAACCAATAGACATGTGACTGCTAATGCATGCAGGACCCCAAAAGACATTGTTTTGTCTTTTGGATTCCTTTTTTATTGATTTTGGCGAAAATTTTAGAATGTATTGATTATTATAAAAAAGAGCTGCAAGTAACAATACAGATATCAAAACCTGAATGGCAACATTGCTACACGAAAAACGAATTCCCATTTGTTGCGAATTTGAATGACCAAGTCTCATTTTACCATAATTTTAAAAACTATCCATGTTACATTTGTATCCGAATTATTTCTTTTATGCATAATTGCTCTTGTGATCTTTAATCGCTGGACCATGCCTCCTGAAAAACTTTTCACGTAATCGTGTTGTCGATCCGTTAATCCTCTATCTAAATTGTTATGTTGAGCTACAACTCCAATTCTTTTTCTAGCCTCCGCCGGATTCCATCTGTGTTGTAATGATACTAATAGTAGTATAGTAAAATTTATATATCAATAAATAAAACGCTCATCTATACTAGTACAGAATTAAATGGATTGTTTAGTTTATTGGATATGAGTAAATTATTGAATGGACTAAGAGTGAAATACAGATGTACTTTTAGTTAATACAAGGGATATTCTGTATAACTGGACTAAAACCTTATAACCATTGAAAGTAATCACTTTGTTTAAATATATCTATGATATTAAGCTTTATATAAAACTCATAAGGGTATACCTTTATACGATAGCTCACTATTTCATGACATCTGTTGTATAAAATAATATTTTAAAAGGGTTGTAGGTGTATTGTATCGAATAGGACAATTAAGCAACTATTTTATATTGGAGGTAACCAAATGAAAACTAAAAAAGTGATTGTTGTTCCATATGATTCTAAATGGAGTATTGAATTTAAAAAAATAAAATTGTATTTAGAAAAATCACTTGAAAACAGTATTGTCGCAATTGAACATGTAGGAAGCACTTCAATAGAAGGGTTATCCGCTAAACCAATTATAGATATAGATATTATTATTCAAAGCTATGATAAATTTGAAGATGTCAAACTTCGTCTGAAAAATTTAGGTTATTATCATGAAGGAGATTTAGGCATAAAAAATAGAGAAGCTTTTGGATATATTGAAAAGCATGAGTTCATGACTCATCATTTATACGTTTGCCCACGAAATTTTAAGGAATTAAAAAGGCATATTACTTTTCGAAATTATTTGAGAACACATAAGGAAGATAGGGAAAAATATAGCGTAATTAAATTGCAAGCAGCAATAAAGTATCCAACAGATATTGATAGTTATATAGAAACTAAAAGTCCTTGTATTGCTGAAATTTATAAAAAATGTGGCTTATGAACATTATCAGGTCATAAAGGTCGTACTCGTAAAACAGTACCCTTAATTCGATATTATCTATTATCCTTATTTTCACTTTTGTTGGCATAACATACCTCCTCAAAATATTTGATTATTTACTTCAACATATTTTACAATATTGAATAAATTGTATTTTTAGAATATACACAACAGTATATAAAAAGAGTTCTTTACTTTTGAATTTTTATCAATTTCTTAATTTCATTATTTATAATATTAGGATTTGTTTGGTGTATAGCATGCGTTGAACCCTTAACAATCATTTGCATACTATTTGTAGACCACTCTTTCAATGCTTATAGTTGTTTAAAATTATCAGGCAATAGCTTAATATTTTTTGAAATATACCCTGTCTATCTACTTTTTCTATATCTTTTATGGATAAATAAGCTACAAAAACACCTATAATCGCAAGAATGATAGGAATTATGATTATAGCTCTAATATATTTTATTTTAAAAACATTATACCTTAATTTTCTATTTATAGATAATTATTATTAATTAAAAATAAGTCTTTACAAATACCAATTACCGTGTTATTATTAGTTCATAAACAAAGAAACAGAATTAACTTAGTACAAGAAGTGGAAGTACTTCCACAAAGATATTAACTTTCATTAGATAAAGTAAAGAAATCGCTAATAGAAAGGGGATAGTCCAATGTATAAAATTAAATCTTCAGAGTTTTTAGAGGGTAGCAAAAGTTTATAAATAAGAGGTCTTTAGGGTATGTAATAAGACAAAGAAAAATAACTTAAATTAGAATAAATTGCTACACTCTACTTAATTTAAAATTGAATATTGAATATACGTATATATTAAAAGAGAATTCATTTATTGAATTCCCTTTTGTTGATAAAAATATTATTTAGACCAGCTACAACAATATTCCCAGTCATTTGGTATACTAATACTTTTTATTTCTACCCACGTACCTTTTAATCCAAGTTCATTTGCAGATAACTCAAAATGACATTTAGCTATACCAATGTCGTTTTTTTGCATATCATAACCAGCTACTCCATAGCCTTTTGTTCTGCAAAGGAAAAAGTGATATGCATTCTCATCCTTTATAATTCTCCAAGGTTGTTTGTTTGAAGCAGAAGGTCCCAGTCTTACCATCTCTAATGCAGCGGCATATTGACCTGCACTATCTTCACTTAGTGGTACTAAACTATCCGCTACAAAAAACAATTCACTCCATGGTTTTCGTTTATTAGCGCCAATAACTGTCCTCATAACTGATTCAAAAACTCTAGGCTTTTCTTTTTTTATTCCCACGGGAGAAACTATAGGTATGAATTCATTATCAACTAAACTCATATTTTGTTCAAAATTACTCTTATTAAAAGTTCCACCGAGCCAACATGTTTGAATCCCCAAATCCGTTGCAAAGAGAATAATTTTTTCGAATAAATACCCAAATTCAAGCGCATCTTTTTCTTCTTTTTCAAATATTGCAATAATAAATGAATTCGCACCTGATATAAACCCATATGTCCCTAATTTTTTTGCTTTGCTAGAATCATTATCATTACTTTGTATAAATATAACCCTAGCCCTTAATTTTGTTTCTTCATTACTCTTTTTAATATAATCCTTTAGCTTTTTAAGGGTTACACTTTCAATATTTTTTTGATCATATGATCTGCTTGATGTCCTCATCTTTATAAGTTCAATAACTGACTTTTGAAATTCCATACTTGCTCCTTTTAAGTTATCATTGAGATTGGGTTTAAATATACCCATAAACTTCCAAATATCAATTCTAACCTTCTTATGTTTTTAAAAGTTCATATACATTTAACCTTTAAGACCCATGGTTTGACGTTCCATATTTTCTACAACGACATCATAAATTTCTCCCAAAGAAGTACAATACTCAAGCACCTTCCATGGCGTATTGGTGTGATAATGGATTTTAATAATTTCATCGTCACCAACCGCAAGCAAAGAATCACCTTCAATATTGTTTCTGATATATTCATTTATTGTATCTTCAGAAAGATTATGTCCTTCTATTAATAATTGGGTATCAAATTTGTATTCAATCATACTACACTCTCCTTTGTTATTTCTATTCTACAAATTATTATTTTTCTGCTCAACATATGGAAATTACTGCATAAAAACTTTTTTATCATATTGAAATATTACCGTGCAGTAATATATTTACTCAATCTAGCGATATCTAATTTAATAGTATTATACCATATTTTTCAAGTCATATACTTTTTCAACATCTTTATTAAACATGGTCGTTTTTAATGCATTATATTTTTCTTTTAATTTTCCATTTTTAGATAATTATTATTAATTAAAAATAAGTCTTTACAAATATAAATTACTGTGTTATCATTAGTTCATAAACAAAGAAACAGAATTAACTTAGTACAAGAAGTGGAAATACTTCCACAAAGATATTAACTTTCATTAGATAAAGTAAAGAAATCGCTAATAGAAAGGGGATAGTCCAATGTATCAAATTAAATTTTCAGAGTTTTTAGAGGGTAGCAAAAGTTTATAAATAAGAGGTCTTTAGGATATGTAATAAGACAAAGTAAAATAACTTAAATTAAAATAAATTGCTATACTCTACTTAATTTAAAATTGAATATTGAATATACGTATATATTAAAAGGGAATTCATTTATTGAATTCCCTTTTTGTTGTTAAATCATATCTTGCAGAGCTCATCTCTTACAGAGCTGCTCATCTCTTGCAGAGCTGCACTTATTAACACAAGTTTATTTTTATTTTATTATTAAGTTATTTTAATACTTTGTACAAATTCAGCATTTATAAGTTCTTTACCTTTTTTAGTCTCAACCTCAATCCAATTTTCATTCACATCAATTATTTTTCCAGTTGCACTTGTACCAAATTCCCCAGTGGATATACTACATGTTTTTCCTATATATTTTTTAATCAACTCGTTCGTCATAATTATTAACCCCTTTCTCTTCTTGCTTTTTAAAATTGCCAATTTTTTCATTTCACGTTGTCGCGGTAAAACAATAAAAAATATTACAAACAATGGTATACATATTGCAATCCACGATGAACTCACCTAAATACACCCTCCTCATAATTGCCTTATAATTATCTCTTCGCAATAAATACTCAGTTATAATTTATTAATAACAATCCAAACAACTATCTACTGAATTATAATGTCTTTATTTACTAATGGTAATATTTATTTTCTGTAATTAGTTACTATTTTTATAAATTACCCTTCCATTACAATTTATTCTAATTTATTACCCCCTCTTGTAATCATCACAAACCCTTAAGATATCTAGATTAGAATATAACTATAAATATATATTACAAAAAAACAAAAATACCTTATTTATATAAGTATAAAAATTTCCTATATAAGTGAGAATTAAAATTTAAGAACCCTAATACGCTGCATCCCCCCATGTTAAATTTGTAATGCAATAAGTAAATTACTTATAAACCCTTATATATCAATGATCCAACCTAATTACATATCTCATATTTAGTTACAATATTACTATAATTAGAAAATTCTCGTAATAATTTAAGATTTTGCCTGCAAAAGTTTTGCAAAAGGTCATATATGTTTACTGAAAATGTAATTCAGACCTTATGCTTGTTGTTTTAAAGGATTCTATTCTTTCATAATGCTTAGTGGATCTAAGCCGTACAAAAGTAATTAGGGGGTTCAAAAATTTATGAGAAATAAAATTAAAGAAAGTTGTATACACAAAATACAGGATCATTTAAAAGATTACGTAATGGAACATAGCAATAAGAATAAAAATAGAAAATTTACTTGTTTTAATAAAAGTGCACATAGCCATATGGATAAGGATCCAAGTGCATCCATAGTTCCAGGAAGCAGCGGAAGGCATTGGAACTGCTTTAGTTGTGGAGCTAAAGGTGATATTTTAAGTGCAGTCCAGTATAACGAGGGTATAGATGGCTTCCATAATAGTATGAAATTTTTAAGTGCGAAATACAATATTAATATTGAAATGGAAGACCCTGAGCCTTCTACAAAACGTGACCTTCAGCCAAAACAAAATTCTAGTTATAAAAAGCAGACTACAGCTAATTATTATTATGAGGATGAACTTGGAAATATATTATATAAAATCTGTAGACGAGAATGGCTAGATAATGGCAAAAGAAAGAAGGATTTCATGGCCTATACTAAACATAATAGTGAATGGAGCTTTGGAATAAAGGCAACAAGACATGTTATTTATAACCTACCTAAGGTTTTAGAGGGTATTAAAAATGATAAGACTATTTTCTTTGTAGCAGGAGAAAAATGTGTGGATGCGATTATCAAATTAGGACAAGTTAGAACTACCACTGCTTTTGGAGCTAGGGGATTTTCAGCTTATAGTCCAGATTATGTTGCTTCTTTAAGGTCCGCCAATATAGTAATTCTACCTGATAATGATGAAAGTGGTAAAGCTTATGCAAATGATGTTCTAAGTGCAATAAAGAATGAGGTCAAATCTATAAAAATAATAAACCTTCCAGGCTTAAAACTTAAGGAAGATATTGTAGATTGGGTGGGAAATGGAGGCACTCTTGAAAAGTTAATGGCTTTGGTTAATGCAACAGATGAAACACTTATAGAAAAGATTGCATTGCAGGATAAACCTATAGGTAATATTTATCAAGATAAGTTTTGTTACTACAAATATTATAAAAAACAGATAATTAATATCTCTAATTTTATTATTAATCCTAAATATTATATTGAAAATGAAGGTGACACTCAAATTGTAGGTAATATTATTACAGCGGAAGGTATTATAGGAGAGAGGACATTTAAAACCTCCGATTTTGATGATGTATTATCTTTTAGAAGAGCACTAAACAGCTTTAAGACTTTTTATATAGGAAGGGTTGAGGACCTTCAGTATATAAGATTTATTATTTCAAGTAAAACTAGTGATATAAGAAAGGGCGTTACCTTTAGTGGTTTTCATAGAGTTAATAATCAGTGGCGCTTCGTGACTGAGCATGGTGCTTTGAATTCTGAGGGGAAGGCCACGCTAGATATATCTATGCAAAATCAGTATGCAGAGCTTAATACTAACATTCTAAAAAACGATGTTATAACAAAAGAGGAGCTTTTAGAAATTGCACCATATTTATTTAAATTTAGTATCCTTAAAAATACTGCAGCCATATTAGGTTATGCATGTGGTTTGTTTCTGAAAGAAAAACTTAAACACAATAAAATTCAATACAACCATCTTTTAATAGAAGGTGAAAGTAGTAGTGGCAAAAGTAGCGCTGTAAAATATATTATTACGCCTATATTGTGTATGGAAGATGGAATATTAAATGCGGCGCAGTGTACAGACTTTGCCTTAAACAAAACCGCCAGCAGTAGTAATTTTATACCTCTTATTTTAGAAGAGTACAAGCCTCACATAATAGGTAAAAATAAAGTGGATTTAATATCTGGGGTTATGAGAAATTCCTATGATAACTACAAAGGAATAAAAGGGGTAGCCACCTTAGATAAAAATAGAAGTTTTATTCCAAGAGCTTCAGTTATTTTATCTGGAGAAGTAGGCATAGAAGAAACTGCAAACATAGGAAGGAGCCTTAGAGTTATATTTGCAACTTCCTATTTTGATGATATAACCAAAGAAAGTCTAGAAAAATTAAAGGAGAATTCTATTTTACTTAATAAACTTGGAGCGAGTCTTTTAAAGGAGGCCTTAAAAATGGACGAGGAAAAAATCAAAGAAATCCATAGTGCAATTTTTGAAAAAGCCATTAGTAATAATATTAAAAATGACAGAGTTAAAAACTCCATAGCCAACTGTATGATTGGTATAGCTTTGCTTAAGAGGGTATTTAATGATTTAGATTTGAATATGCAAGAGTGCACAGGTTTTACTATGAAAGAAATTATTACCTCAATAGAAACAGGAGCTTATGAGGACTTGTTAGATGGAGGAACATCGAATAAAACAGTTATAGAACAAAATTTTGAAACTATGAATCGTATGGCAGCTAATAATGAACTTTATAGAAATATCGACTATGATGCAGTGCTGGATTTAGATGGAGATTTTGTACTTCGCCTTAATTATACATGCTTTTATGATAGGTTTGTAAAGTACTGTAGAGAGCATAATGTGACTCATGAGGTGTTGCCACTTAGTAGTTTCAAAAAACAATTAAGTAATATGCAATATTGTAAATCCTACAATAAGCCTGTGAATTTTTCAGTGAGACAAGAAAATCCAAAGAATAAAAAGACTTTTAGGTGTGCAGTTGTTTATATTAAAAATCTTCGCGAGAAGAATGTTGATGTTGATTTTATTGCAGATGATAACATGGTTGATTGA
The DNA here is from genome assembly GCF_018861705.1 of Clostridium psychrophilum. Classification (GTDB taxonomy): domain Bacteria; phylum Bacillota; class Clostridia; order Clostridiales; family Clostridiaceae; genus Clostridium_AD; species Clostridium_AD psychrophilum. Next base: position 15,446 of record NZ_JAHLEC010000075.1, read on the forward strand.
TCAACTTCTTTAGTAATAATCAGACTTTTTTTCAATTATTAATTTTTCCAGTTGTTCTCGATAATTCATACTATCATCCTGTTTTGCACTTATACTCTTATTATAAACCATCAAAGCATAAGTGCAAAAGTTTTATTTGGTAATTTTTTACTTTTAAAATATTAAAAGTTTATTTATATTGTGGTTGGAAGTTTTGAATATAAAGTATTATTTTTTCTGAAATTCTCTCTATCACTATGTAGCTCAGCAACACAAGAGGTATAGCAAAATTGATCTTGCTATACCTTTTTTATAATTAAAAAGTTCCTAATGAATTTTTTTAGTTAAACAATTCCTTATTAATACTTTCTACTTCTTCCATTGTTAGTTCAGTACTTTCTACAACTATATCTATGGATACACCTTTGCGTAAAAGTCTCTTTGCTATTTCTACAGCTTTTTTCATTTCGCCTTCTTCTCTACCTTCTTCTCTACCTTCTTCCTTATAGTGCAATTTTCTAATGTCATCTATTGTCATTTTAAATGCACCTCCTCTTTCCTTTTGATAGTGTAAACACTATCTTTGCTTTATTTATTTGAAACCTTGCTATTGCAAGGGTTATAACTGTTTTTAATATAAAAAACAATGACCCCCTCTCTTTTGGTATAATTGT
>NZ_JAHLEC010000076.1 GCF_018861705.1 Clostridium psychrophilum
AAATATGTGTCTTTGAATCCAATAAAAGAAGAAGAACTTCTCATTATAGAAAAGGCATCATCATAAAAAAATTAAATGTATAAATTGCGACAACTATGTTGACAAACTCCGCTTTTGATAAAATTACATCAGCTTTGTACGAAGTACGATACAGTGTATTATTTTTGTCTAGTTTCATTTTTAAAGAAGAAATTATTTTATTGATATAAATTTTATTAGCCATAATTTACTCCTCTCGTTTATTTATAATTTGCAAAACATTAAAAACCTATTATTTCATCACTTGATAAAAACATATAATCTTGCAATAGTTCACTTTTTTAATTAAATTTAATCATATTTTACAATTATACAACAATACAAAGTTAATTATACAATATTTACTGCAAACTAGAATAATATTATTTTCTATTGAAAGGGTCTCAACATACTTAAGTAAACTATAACACAGTAGACCTTACTATAGTAAAGATGTGCTCTCCTAGAGAATTAAAATAGGTACACATTAAATATAAAGATTTACGAATAAATAACGATAATAGGAAAAGAAGGTAATGATAAAATGATTAGTTCTGTAAGCAATACGAATATTGCACAAACCATACCAGCAACTAATTCAAGTAGTAAAACAACTGAGGCAGCTAATGAAAGTACTGGCGAAAAAGTAGCTGTGTTAAATGTTCAAAGCTCAAAAACAGATACAGTAGAAATAAGCAATTAAGCAATGATTGCTTTAAAGGCTTCAACTACTTCAACTGCTACAGCTTTGAAAAATATTGTTTCTTCAAAGAAGACAACTACTCCAGCTCTGTCAGGTCTATCTGAAGCACAAATGAATCAACTAGTGTCTACTAATATTATTACTACAGCTCAGGAACAGACTTAACTAGTATCTAGAAAATCAACCAAAACTTCACAATCTGTAACTTCCACGAATCAAAATAATACACATGAAATTGATACGTATGCTTAATAGCATATAGTAGTTCGAAGTCGGAAATTTATTTCCGACTTCTTTCCATTTCCAAATTATTACGGACCAAAATTCATATAAAGAAATTTATAAAATAGTAAGATGAAAACCAATCTGAAGCTCAGATTGGTTTTCATCTTGAATCATTATATTTGATAACTCTACTTTCTTATTATATTTATTTGCAATATCATTTAAAGAGTTAATAACTTTTGATTTTATGACATGATTAACAACAAGATAACAAAAGAATAACATGTTTATAATCATTCTAAAGTACAATGAAGTTAACTTATATAATATGGATTTATTTTCACAGATTTCCATATTAAAATTATTATTCTAATTAATTGTTACATAAAGCAAGAGGAGGGGACATATGGCACAATTTATGTCTTAACAACATAGTACGGTATAGTTGATCGAGCAAACAATAATATTAGGGGGGACTTATGAAAAGTAAATTTTTAATCTTATCTATTTCATTCGCGATAGCTGCAACACTGACTGCTTCAACTTCTTATATTACTATGGCTTCTGTAGTTTCTTATAATGGAACTTCAATTGATGCAAATTTAAATGCAACTGCAACACCAGAGCATATTACCCTTAGTTGGACAGGTAATCCAACAACAACTCAAACTATCACTTGGCGAACAATATCAACAGATACTAAGAGTAAAGTGCAATACAGAGTTAAAGGTACAACTGCTTGGACTACTAGCACTGATGTTTCACCAAAACTATTAACATCAGGTACAGGTGACGAAAACATAACTACTGGAATAGAAAACATTTTCTCAACAACAATAACAGGTCTTACTCCAGGCACAATTTATGAATATCAAGTAATTGGTGTAGATGTATCATCTAAACAGAATACTAGTAGCTTAAGCTCTTTTAAAACCGAAAAAAGTAATAATACTAAAACTAAAGTAATTGTATTTGGAGATTCACAAAGTGGAATTCCAAATAATCCAGAATACACTCCTTGGAACAATACAATACAAGAAGCCTATAGCCAAAATAAAGATGCAAATTTTGTTGTAAATATGGGTGACTTGGTTGAGATTGGACAAAATTATCAACATTGGAATAACTGGTTTTCGGCAGCTAAGGGTGTAATTGACAAGATACCAGAAATGCCTGTACAAGGAAATCATGAAACATATCAAAACAACAATTCGGACTCCTCATCTCCCCAAAATTTTATAAGTCAATTTTCAGTTCCGCAAAATGGACCTTATGGTCATATTGGACAAACATATTCCTATGATTATGGAAATGTTCATTTTGTTGTATTAGATAGTCAGGAAGATGAAGAAGCACCAGGAAATGATTCTTTTCTTAAACAACAAGCAAGTTGGCTTAATAATGATTTAACTAATAATAAGCAGAAATGGACAATAGTAATGTTCCATAAGACTCCATATTATAATAAAGCAACCAGGAATAACCCTTCTGTAAAGGACATTTTTACACCTGTAATAGAAAAACATCACGTTGATGTAGTATTTAATGGTCATGATCATGGTGTTTCGAGAACCTATCCAATTAATAGTAATAATTATTATAAAAATTATTCTAAAGGAACGGTTTATTATGTAACAGGAAGAAGTGGAAATAAATATTATACAGATCTTAATAAGAAAATATGGGATGCGACTTTTTATGATTGTCAGGATAGTCCAGCTTATGAAGTTGTTTCAGTTGTAAATGGAAAGCTTAATATTGCTGCATATAAATACAACACTATTGATACAATTGCATCTAACAAAAACAATAAAATGTATAATACATCAACTAAAATTGACGATTTCACTATAGACAAAGATAATCCAGCAAAAAGCACAAAATTAAAGTTAACTGCAAGTCCACACACACAGCTTACAATTGCTGGAACTATACAAAAAGAAAATAATGTTTTTGTTTCAAAAAATAAAGCTTATGTAGATCCATCATTAATAGCTAAGTATTACAAAGGTACTTATGATGTTAATTCGTTAACTTTAACAGTTAATGAACTATCATATAAATTTAAACAAACTGATCTTTTGAAGGGTGATAGTTCAAAGGTAAATGTTGATGCATTGTTTAGACAAGGAATAGATGTAAAATACAACACTGCGTTAAACAGTATACTTGTTGATTTTACTGGAAGAATTACGCCAAATATGATAGCAGCATTTAAAGGTTTTACCTTCGGCAATGTGAAACCGAGCAAGCCAGTAGTAGTACACAAAGATCAGTATGGCGTAGTAACTGGAGATGGTGTAAGAATAAGAACTGGCGCAGGAACTCAATATTCCTCTAAAGGAGCTTTTGCACTTGAAACTAAAATCAAGATTTTACAAGCAGAAGGTTCTTTTTATAAAGTAAGTCACAGTGGAATAACTGGTTATGTAAGTAATCAGTATGTAAAAATAACTGCTAAATAACTGTACATCTAATATAAAATAATTCCACATAATAAATGTTATATTGAACACAACAAAAGAACTGGCTCAGCTAGTTCTTTTATAATTAAAGTAAGTAACAGTTTTTTATTACTATTGTTTGATTTTTTAACTCATCAATCCTATTTAGTGTTCTTATTTCTTGTAAATCATTTCGAGTGTCATTCCACATACCATATTATTCAATTATCAAAAAATATAAAAGAAGAGTCAAATAAGAGGTGTATGATATTTAAAGCATTATGCTTTCTAATGAATCTAATCGTAGTTATAAGGGTGCTAATATGGAAAAATAGCAAGTAACAATATGATATGACAAGAACCAATTTACAATTAATACCACATACTATATTGAAATGGAGAACTATGCTGTTTGAATAGGATATTATATAAATCTAGCTTATTCTAATTCAGGAGGCTAATAGCATCCTGAATTTTTATACCTATTAATATAAAAGGGGATTTATTAATGAAGGCATTAATGGAAATATTAATGAAACCAAAGTCTAAATTGATTATTTTAACTGTTAGTGTAGCACTATTACTTATAGTAATAACAACATTTATTACAGTTAAATACAGAGATAATGTTAATAAAAATCAACAAATCAAAACGGAACAAGCTAATAAGATAACTGAAACAAAAAGAGTAGATGATAAAGCTATAGCAGACAAAGTTATAGAGGACAAACGAATAGAAGATAAGAAGATAGCTGATAAGAGTACTAAAGATAAAGTAGAGGCTCAAAGAATTGCAGATGAAAAAACAGCAGACGAGAAAGCAGAACTCACAAGTATAGCCAATGAGAAGCTACGGGTTGCTAAATTAAATACAGGAATAACACTTACAAAAGCCTTAGAGATAGGTGAGAATTTATATCCTACTTATAAATTAGAATCATTAAATAATGGTTCACAAATAATTGACGGCATGGAGTTTTATGTATTTAAACTTTTTGATCTTGATTGGAATGATGTAGGCTCTGATTATTATTTCTGCATAAAAAAAACAACAGGTGAGGCTTATAGATATTATTCCAACAATACTCTAATGATAGATGATGCAACTGTTACGTCTACCCCTGACTCTGCAGTTAGTGAATCTACTGTTAACAATGAAATGACAATGGAGCAAGCTAAAGCGATAGGTAATAATTTAAGAGGCGAAGCAATAGATTCTAACACTCAATTATTGCCAGCATATGACGATACAGTAGTAATTAATGGTGGTGATTTTTATGTGTTTGAAATTTACAATCAGTATGCATCAGATGGAAATGAAGGAGTTAGTTGGCGTTTATGTATAAGTAAAGCATCAGGCAAAGCTTTTAAACAACTTCCTGATAAGACTTTACGAGATTATAAATAAATATTTAAGGAGGCTAATAACTTCCTTTTTTTATACCTATTAATGTAGCAGGAGATTTATAATATTATTAACTTACAAAAACTTATTACCTAAAAACTCATTTACAAATATTAAAGGGAAAGATAAATTTATGTAGAATTAAGTATAAGAAAGCAGTAGAATGTACTATATTAATATGAAATCTGGTACAATATACATTGAATATAATTAAAAGTTGAAAAACAACTTAATAAATAGTAAAACTTGAAAGGAATAAGATAATGAATTTTATAGAAATTATGAAACAAAATAGAGAATATTGTTCAAAGAACACAGATATGCCGTCAGAATTACAACAAAAGGCGAAAGAATTATGTTGGAAATATAATCAGACGGGACCATCTGAAGGAAAAAAAAAGAAGTAGTATTTTAAAAGAATTATTTGGAACTTGTCATCCGTTAACGTTTGTTGAACCGTCATTTCGTTGTGATTATGGTTTTAATATACATACCCATGGACTTACTGTGATTAACTATAATTGTGTGATACTGGATACATCCCCAGTCTATATTGGTGCAAATGCATTTATAGCTCCTGGGGTTTGTTTAGCGTGTTCAGGTCATGCTGTTCTTCCAATGCAAAGAGCAGAAGGAATTGGAACTTCGAAACCAATTACAATAGAAGATGATGTATGAATTGGTGCTAATGTTACTGTATGTGGTGGAGTTACTATCGGAAAAGGTAGCATTATTGGAGCAGGAAGTGTGGTAAATAAAGATATTCCAGCAGGTGTAATTGCAGTAGGTAATCCCTGTAGAGTATTACGAGAGATTACAGAAAAAGACAGAATTAACTTATCAACTGAGTAATACAAAGTCCGCTTTACTTTCATAAATTTGTATGTTATTTTACATATAACTATTATTGTAATTGGAGGATGAAATAATATTGATTATAATTAATAAGAGACAACATTATTTTAAAGAAAATCAAATCCAACAATTCCTAAAATTATTTCAAAAAGATTATCTACCTAAAACAATTATTATATATGAAAAGAGAATAGACTTATTAAAAAATTTAATGCCAGTATTTTTAGATTCTATTCCAATAATATTAGGTAAGACTGAAGGAATCTTCTATCCACTAACTGGTGTAATTTGTATATTTGTTTTTTCGGAGAATGATGACGGAGATAACAAGCAAAGTCATCAATTATATTCATTACATACTTTATGCCATGAATTGAGACATAGATATCAGAGTGTCCATAAAATAAACAATCATGAAGAATTAGATGCAGATAAATTTGCAACTAAATTTATGGACAGCAATTCTAGCAAGATTAGAAAGATAATGAAATGGAAAGATGAGTGGGAGATTGAAGAATATTGATTTATTATTTTAATTAGAAACATAATTTGTTTTGCTAATTTAATTATTGTAATTTCTTATGAACGATCTGGTTTGATGGGTGAATTAATTAAAGAGCAGAATAAAACCTATATATAAAGAAATAAGGGTACCTTATAAAGGGTACCCTTAGTTTATTAATTATTTACCGCTGGCGCCATAGTTTGACAATGCTCTGGCACTAGGATCATTTACGTTACAGCCTTCCCATTCTTTGTTAGGCATCCAAAAGTCTACTACCATTTCTGATTGTAATGGATAATATTTTTCAAACAGTTCTCTGTATAACAATGATTCTTTTGTGAATGGTTTAGAATTATATTTATACTTTTTACATAGTTTTTCAAATTCTTCATCAGAATAGCAGTCTTGTGCATATTCTTTTAAATAGTCTACCATAGAATGTCCTACAGCATCGCTAAAGGCTGCTTTTTCTCGATATAAAATATTTTCAGGAAGATAATCTCCTTCAAACGAATGTCTCAAAAGGTATTTACCCATATTATATTTGTTTAATTTCTTTTCTGGGTCGATGGACATAACATATTTTACAAAATCCAAATCACCAAATGGTACCCTTGCTTCTATAGAATTTGAGCTGATACAACGGTCTGCACGAAGTACATCGTACATATAAAGTTCCCTTACTCTCTTTTGTGATTCCTTTTGAAATTCTTCTGCATTTGGAGCAAAATCAGTGTATTTATATCCAAATAACTCATCAGAAATTTCACCGGTTAAAAGCACTCTAACATCAGAAATCTCGTGTATTTTCTTGCAAATCAAATACATTCCCATACTTGCTCTTATTGTGGTAATATCGTAGGTCCCAAGAAGTTTAATAACCTCCTCAAGTGATCCAAGTACTTCTTCTTTTGTCATATATAGAGTGGTGTGATCACTATGAATGTAATCCGCAACTTCCTGAGCATATTTAAGATCAATTGCATCACCTGTCATACCTATGGCAAAGGTTTTAATTGGTTTTCCAGGATACATTTTTTGAGCAATTGAACATACAAGGGAGCTGTCGAGACCTCCACTTAACAAGAATCCTACAGGAGCATCAGCATCCATACGTTTTTCTATAGCAGTTACAAATTTATCATGAATTTTAGTGCAGATAACTTCTAAGTCATCTGTGCAATAATCACCCTCTGTTGCTGCGATATCGCAGTAGCATGTAAATTTACCATCAGCATAATAATGTCCTGGTGGAAATGACTTAATGTTGTACGTAAGGCCAACTAAATTTTTCGCTTCACTTGCAAATATGATTTTACCTGATTCGGAATAACCATAGAAGAGAGGACGGATTCCAATTGGATCTCTCGCCGCTATGAAAGTATTCTTTTTTCCATCATAGATGATAGTTGCAAATTCTGCATCTAATTTTGAAAACATATCTAGTCCATATTCATAGTACATTGGAAGAAGTATTTCGCAATCACTACCAGAAATAAACTTATGTCCTTTTTCAATTAGGTCTTTCTTAATTTCGCGGAAACCGTAAATTTCACCGTTACAGATGGATGCATCTGTATTTCTTGTGAATGGTTGCATTCCGCTGAAACTTAAATCCATAATAGAAAGTCTTTGAAACCCCAAAATACCAGATGGTAAAGTAAGAATCTCTGTCATATCTGGTCCTCTCGATTCGGTTCTTTGTAGAGCCTCAGCAAATTTATCATGTTTCATGTCGGTTCCTGTATAACACATAATTGTACACATATTAATATTCCTCCTTATAGTCGGAAACAGGGGGTAATTAAACCCGCTTGCTTCCTCTCACAAATTACCCGTTAAAGTCCATTTAGGACTTTAACTTCCTTAATTTTAGATACAAAAAAAAGCCCTCCTCCTATAAAAATAGGACGAAAGACTTATACTTTCGCGGTGCCACCTAAATTAGCTTATAAAGCTCACTTTAATCAGTACGGAATTAATATAAATTCGATACTGTCCAATCTGTAACGGTTTGGCTCCGTCCAATACTACTCTTAATAAATTTCGCTTGGAAGCTCAGGGATGTTCTTCATTATTTTATTCGTATCAGACTCTCACCACCACTGATTCGTTTTGACTACATCATAATAACTACTCTTCCCATCAATGATTTTCTATTGATTATATGATATTTAATTTTGAATTTATTTCATTTTACTTTGTATTTTACATTTCGTCAATACTTTTATGAAATATTTCATTAAATAAAATTCATTATTTGATATAAAGGCTAAACATAGGCAACTTTTAGAATTAAACACTTCTAGAGTACTACAAAGAATGTACAACTCCGATTTCTCAATCAATTTATTGGTACTAAGGTAATTTGTTAATGACTCTGCTTTAATTAAATCATTAGCTTTAACAAGGAAAACGGTCAAGTGTCATAATAGTTACATAACGGGGGTAATATCTAGCATATGTTTCATTTTTATCTATATATCGCCTATAGCCGAATATTTATAGAACTATAACATTTACTCTTATTTTATGGAGTTATGGAAACAAACAATCCTATGATACGATATAAGTTGTCAGTTATAATTGACAAACATTAGCTGACTTTCTATAAATTTATTGAGGAGAGGAAATATGTTAAATTCAATATCTAAATTTAGTGACTATGTAGTTTTAAGACAAGGACAAATAATAAATTTAACAATTGAGCATATTCTATTAACCGTACTTGCTGTAGTTATAGCTATAATTGTTGGAGTTCTTTTAGGAATATTAATAACTAGGGTTAAAAAATTAACTGGGCCAGTTATAGGGTTTGCAAATCTAATGCAAGCAATCCCAAGTATAGCTTTGTTAGGACTTTTTATACCAATACTTGGAATAGGTAGTTTACCAGCAATATTGATGGTATTTTTATATTCATTGCTTCCTATTATAAAAAATACATATACTGGACTTATGAATATAAGCCCAGAAGTGATTGAATCATCTAAAGGCATGGGTATGACTAATAAACAAATACTTAAATTAGTTCAAATACCACTTGCCCTTCCAATAATAATGACAGGTATAAGAATATCAGCAGTTACTGCTGTTGGACTTATGACAATTGCAGCCATTATAGGTGCAGGTGGGCTTGGCTATATGATATTTTCAGGAGTGCAAACCGTAGATAATAATATGATTTTAGCTGGAGCAATTCCTGCATGTATATTAGCACTGTTAGTGGATTTTGTTATTGGAAAAATCGAGCAGGGTGTAATTCCTCCAGGAATCAGAAAAGCAGATGGCACAATTAAACTTCCTAAGGGAAGAATATTTAAATTTAATAAAATGCAAAACTTGTAGCTTGTAGTTTAGTAGTAGCTATTATAATAAGTAGCGGTGTATTTGCTATAAATAAGAAGAATAATAAAATTGTGGTAGGTTCTTCTAATAGTAATGAACAGACCATACTAGGTAATATGTTATCAATATTAATAGAAAAGAATACAGATCTTAAAGTAGAAAGAAAATTTAATTTAGGAGGATCAGCCATAGCTTTTAGTGCGTTAGAAGCTGGCAAACTAGATGTGTGTCCTCAATATACTGGTACGGCTTTAGTTGATATTATGAAAAAAGATCCTATTAGTGATCCAGATAAAACTTATAAGGTTGTAAGTGATTATTTTAATAAAAACTACGGCATAACTTGGTTTAAGCCTCTTGGATTTAATGATACTTATGCATTAGCTGTAAGACAGGATACTGCTAAAAAATACAATTTAGAAACCACTTCAGACCTATCAAAGGTAGGTAATAAGCTTGTATTAGGTAGTACATTAGAATTTAGTAATAGAGAAGATGGTTATTTAGGATTAAATAAAATATACGACCTTAATTTTAAAAGTGTTAAATCCATTGATGGTGGATTAAGATATACAGCTTTAAATAGTAATAAAACAGATGTTGTAGATGCTTTTAGTACAGAGGGACTGTTAAAGGCATTTAATCTTAAGGTTTTAAAAGATGATAAACATTTCTTTCCACCTTATGATGCTGTAGCAACAATTAATAACAAAGCTCTTAAAAAACATCCAGAGCTTAAAGTTTTAATCAATAAATTAGCGGGAAAGATTACAGATGAGAAGATGATAGACTTAAATTACAAGGTGGATAAGCTTGGTGAAGAACCAGCAATAGTTGCAGAAGACTTTTTGAAGGAAAATAAATTGATTAAGTAAGCCACGTGTACGTTTTCTTTGGCATACTAAACCTATCTAAAAGATTTTCACACTTCTATGTTTACTTTATGGAGAGTAAACATATAGGAGTGTGAAATCCTCTAAGCCTCTTTTTACCGATTCTACACTTAGCATAATAAAACCTCCATAATCCTTCATATAGTATTATTATACCAAAATTTTGAAAAAAGTATTCATTTCCAACATCTTTCTTAAACAGAGTCTATTTTTAAACTTATTTAGGGAAAAAATTTTCAGTTTATATTTTTAATGATTATTCTTTTTATAAAATATCAAAAGCAGCATTGCAAGTAAAGATGAAATTGCGGTAGTTAAATATACATTTTTGAAGCCAATTTTTTGTTGTTTGAGCGCTCCAATTTTTGACTGTAATTCCTTAGGAGTTTTTATGCCTTTAAGCAAAAGTATTGCTGACTGTGGAATTTGTTTCTTTGCTTGTGGCGGAAACATTTCGACTATGTCTGCTTGCCCAAATGCATGAATTGGCATTTTTATGAGCTGAGCATATAATGATTCTAACTGAGTTATCCCCTGATCTATACCGCTTATGCCCTTGTCTACATTCTTGCCATTACTATTCATAGCATCAATTCCCTTTTGTACTCCACCTTGTATGTTTGTAACATTCAGACATGATTATTCTCTTGAAAAAAATATAAATGGGAAGTGGGGTACTTTGGGATTTAATATATACACTTATAATTCTTAAGGTGAATCTAATACTTTTTTAATCCGTTTTTAATAAATATGCTATATACTATATGAAGTGATTAATATATTACATTATTATTAGTTAGGAGGTACTAAGGACAATGATAGCTTTAATACAGAAATTTGATAGTTCAATATTATTATATATAAAAGATAACATGCATGGACTTATTATGGATAAAATAATGGTTATATCAACATACTTAGGTAATGGAGGCATAGTATGGATTATAATAATAGCGATACTTTTGATTAGCAAAAAATATAGAAGAATAGGTCTTATGGCTTTAGCAGCTTTAATACTAAGTACAATTTTAGGAGACATAGTATTAAAAAATGTTGTTAAGCGTATACGCCCATCATCAACTATACCAGCAATTAACCTTTTAATTTCAAATCCTTTATCTTATTCATTTCCGTCAGGGCACACGACTTCATCATTTGCAGTTGCAGGAGTACTAACAAGATACTTCAAAAGTTATGCACTTGAATTTTTCAGCTTAGCTTCTTTGATAGCTTTTTCAAGATTATATTTGTATGTGCATTATCCTACAGATGTTTTAGGGGGTATAGTTTTGGGACTTATATGTAGTGGAATAATAATTTTTTTATTTGATAAAGTAAGTTGTATAAATTGCAAAGCCGAGCATAATACATTGGAGAAAAAATAGAAAGAGCTACGACTATTTCATAAGTAAAGTAATTAATGACATAATACCAGGTATCGTGATTATAGATAAAATCGTAGTTAAAAAAGCACATTTTGAAGCAGTTACTTTATCTCCATTATATTTTTCTGCCAAAACTGCTATTAAACTTGCAGTTGGCATTGCTACTAAAATTACACATATGTAAAGAAGAGTTTTACTAGCACCTAAAAGGTTAAGTACAAAATAAGTTAAGAGCGGAGCAATTATAAGTTTAATAAAATTCACTAGATAGATATCTAGGCCCTTAAATACATCCTTTAATTTAACATCTGCAAGCATACTTCCTACTATAAACATTGAAAGGGGAGTCGTCATATTTCCTATACTGCCTAAAGTCTTAAGTAATGGTGATGGAAGTTGTATAGAAAAAAGAAAGATTATAATTCCTAAAAGAATAGATATAAGAGGTATATTTATAAGATTCTTTTTTATACTCTTTAAGTCACTTTTGCCAGTAAAAAGAATAACACCATAAGACCACATAAAAATATTAAAGGGAATTGTATAAATGGATGTATAAAATACGCCTATATTACCAAAGATACCTTGAATTACAGGGTAGCCTACAAACCCACAATTTGAAAATACGGTTGCAAATATAAATACATTCTTTTTAGAGCTTTCAAATTTAGAATATAACAATGTACTTAGAATTATTAAAATAATGTGTATCACAATAGAATAGAAAAGTATCATGCTAGCACTTTTTAGCATATCCATTGAAAATTTGAAATTAAAAGAATATATAATCATACAAGGCATTGTTAAATTAATTAAAATGTTTGAGAAGCCTTTATTAACTTCATCTGTAATTGTTTTTGTTTTTCTTAAGATAACTCCTACTATCATCATAAGTGTTAATATAATTACTTGATTCATAACATTGACATTCAAGATATTACCTCCTAAATAGTAATCTAATCTTTATTTTAATATGTTTAATGTAAACATATTAAGTTCATGTGTTTAGCATTCTTAGAATCATATTTTTTTATTTTAAATGCAAGTTCTACTGATGGTCATATTGTCACACTGGTTATAATTATTCCGATTTCAACTGGACCATCTAAAAAAAGCCTAAAAGTAATGAAGGCTTTTTAAGTAATAATTTCGAACATATATTATTCATCCATTTTTCCTACAAGCTTTTTCATATTATTTAGAGTTTTGTTTAAGAGTATGAGATCATCTGTGCTAAATTTTTGTATACTCTTACAAAAGGCTGCTTTCATAGTTTCTGTACGTTTTTGTAAAAAATTGCATCCAATATCCGTTAGTTCTATATAAATCACTCGTCTGTCTTTTTCATCTGATTTTCTTTTAACCATATTAAATTCCACAAGTTTTTCAACTAATACAGTTACATTTGGTTTTGATACATATAGAATTTTCGCTAAGTTTGACATTTTGCATAGTCCTTCAATTTTAAGAAAACGCATTAAAGATACATGTGCCCTTGTTATTTCTTTATTACTACTTACAACAGAACTTATCCTTAAAAGTTTTTTTGTGAATATTGGAAAATTTAATAATAATCCAGTAAATACTTCATCAATATCTTTATTTTTCATACTTATTCTCCTTTGACCAACCTTTGTAATTAATTAAAATAAAATTAAAGTTACAATATATAATAGTTACTTTAATTAACTATTATATATTGTAACTTTATAAGAAACATTTGTCAAAAAGTTCTTATAAAGTAATTTCATAAAAGCTAGTTATATAAGCAGAGTTCATATTTTATATTTAACATATTTTCTATATAATGATATTAAGTGAACAGTCTGATATAATAGGTATACACATTAGTGATTTAATGGACAAATTCAGGAGACAAATATTAAAAGACAACTTTATTTATGATATGTTATAATCCTAAGATGACTATATAGTTTCCAGATTTTAATATGATTTTGTTTGAATGAAAGGGATAACAGAGTTGAACTTAGCTAGGAATTACATTGAATTTTAAAATAATGATTGATGGGAGAAGATATGAAGATATTTCAAAAGCTTAAGAATTTAAAGAAGATTAAAAAGCAAGTTACAGTAGAAAAAACAGATCCTGTTAATGTTGTAAATAATGATTCTGAGAACACTAAACCTTTTAAACTAGATCGACAAATACTATTAGAGTATATGGATAAAAAGAATGAAAAATAATGAATTAAATCATCCCCTGGGTCGCTGCAACAGCTTTGAAAGCAGATTTAGACTGCCACCAAAGCAATTTTCTAGCCTAGACAACTGCCACTTATAGAAGATGGCAGACTTGAAGCTTCCAAAATGTTGTTAAAATTATCTGAACAAAAAAGGAGCTAATCTTTTAAGCTCCTTAAGATTAAATATTTGTTTTAAGTATTTCCTTAAGAAAAAATAATAATTCTTCTTCTTTAACTGAAAACTCTTCTTCTGTTATAATTTCTTCATTTGCGAGTACTCTATATTTCATAATCTCATCTTCTAATAGTTCTTGTTTATTCTCTAATTTCAATACCCTCACCCCAGTTATATTGTCCTATATTATTAGTTTTTACAAACATCTATTAGTTAGGCAATAATAGTATCTGATTATTTATTAAACAAATAAACAAAAGCATTTTCTGAAATATTTGCTATAGTATATATCCAAGAACATATATCAATGTATTAATATATTCTATATATGTATTATAAAACCTTTTATTTTTATTAATAAAATATTAAGTTATTATAAGTTTTTAATATATAAACTAAAAGTTCATATATTATTTAATTATGTAATGAAAGCTAGTTATATAGTCAAAACCCCTATAATGTGAGTAATTTAAAGATAATAACTTAAAAAAATTAGTTTTTTTCTATTTTTAGGATAAAATTCAAAATGAAAGCAGAATAATGTATGATATAGAATATTATGTATATGAATTTTTAATTCCATATGTTCAAGAACAAAATATTCATTATGTTCTTGGTTTTACTAACACGAACAAAAAAGGATAAGTAGTTAGACAAAAGTTTCACTTATAGAAATAATTTTCATGGGTTTAGGAATACTAATAAAAAGTCGGTTATAAAGGAGTTTATAATGAAAAAGACGATAATTATAGTATTGGTAGTACTAAACCTTTTGCCATTAGTTGCATGTATATTAAATTTCTAATTTTTCAATTAAAGGCAAAAATAGATGTAAAAGCATTCTTTATAAGATAAATTATCTTGAATGGTTTCTCTGCATTGAAAACTGAAATGCCACTGGTAGGCTACCAGTGGCATTTGTTATTTAACTAATATATATACAAAATAACATAAAGATGAAATAACTTCATTATTGATAGTAAATTAAAATTCATTAGCGATACAATAGATATTCAATTAAAAATAAAAAACGTAAATCCAAAAAAAATTTACAGTTTTTATTTTTATAAATAATTATTTTTTAAGACCAAATTTAAAATGGATGAAAAATGTTATAACAATGGTAAAATAGCGTGCACCCATAGAAAGCTAAGCGGCATTACCAAAACCATTGCGGGTATCATATCCGCAATTGGGAATTTTTTATTTTGACCATTCTAAATCCTGTTGCAAGCATCAAGAATCCTCCACATGCTTTAAAGTCAGAAATCATACTTGGTGTTGTTAGTGGAAAAATAAATTTTGATCCGAAAAACAACAAGAAGAAAATAATAAACTGAGGAACCGAATTTAGATAAATTACTTAATAAAATAAGAATAGGCCACATTTTGGAATTTATATTCCAAATGTAGCCTATTTTTACATGTATAACTAGCTGTACCCGAAATATGTTTTTATAAACATATTTCTTTGTTTAAGGTTAAATTTTTTATTTAGACCTGTTGTAAAATGAAGTTGAACCAATAAGAAATCCATAGTGGATTAATTCTGTGTTATGCTTTAATCGCCTAAACTAAAACACACAGGAGGATAATCAC
>NZ_JAHLEC010000077.1 GCF_018861705.1 Clostridium psychrophilum
ATTTAATCATCTCATATTTCTCTTGAATTTTCCACCTAATTTTCATCTAAAATGTTATCTAAAATGTTATCCACAGCGGTTTCCGCAAGCTGTTTCCTATATAATAAAAAAGGAGAAGCAATTTTGTTAATTTTGAGTGGTATATTTGTAATCTTTGTTTCTGTATTTACAACATTTTTTAAGTAAATGAAGAAGTATAATATTTAGTAATCTATATAAGTATTATTTTAATATTGTAAACTCTTATAAAAAACATACTAAATTATCATTCGATTTATCATTAAGTTTATTTAAGTAAAAATTAATGACATTTATTCAAAAGAACTTAAGATGGAACCCGTTACCTATTAATTACATCATTTTTTATTTAATATAAATATTTTGTTCATTATTATTGAGTGCAGTATATCCAACCCTTATCTCCTTTTATAAGCTTAATGTCAACATCGGTAGTAGTTTTGGGAGCACTCGGATCATTTATAGAGTTGCCCAAAGCCGTCATTATTTGAGCCTGTGAATCATCTTTGTTATTACCTGACAACGCTTGTGACAATAGTGTTGGCATCATATCAGTAATTAATTTCCCATATATTTTCGGTAAATCTAAAGAGGTTACTTTAGTTTTGACTACAGCATTCTTACCAGTAACGCTGGAAGATACAATTTCATAACTAACTTTAGAAAAAACAGATTTAACTATTTTCTCCTGATCATCATCTGTATACTTGAAATTTTCTTTATTTGTATGTTTGTTAATATAATTTGCCAATTTGTACGAACTCCTTTTATGCCATCTTCAACAAGTTTATTTCCATTTCTATCTTTTAACCCTGTTAGGTTAGCATCATGTTGAAAAGCTTTTACAACAGTATTAACAGGTGAAACAGGTGTAGCAGTGTTATTAATAAATATCTCAGGTTTGAATTCATTTAAGTCAACTGGTCCATTTACTCCATCTACACTTCAGGTACTTGAATATTGAAATCCTATATAACTAACCGCATCTGGCTTTGTCACTCCATAATGTGCCACCCATAACGGTATATCTTTAACAGTATCATTTAAATTGTTTGCGTAAAAGTTATCTCCAGTGTATATGCAAGGCTCATAATTATTAGCTAATAGGCGATCAGCGAATAAACGTACATTTGAACTTATCTTTGACACTGCTTGTCCCAATGCAACTTCTACGTCTATAACATATTTACAATTTGCTGAAAGTTCATTTATGGCGTCTATAAAATGGTCTGCTTCTAGTATTGGATCGTTTTCTCTTAGGTAATGATAAAGTCCAATTTTAAGTCCAGCTGCCATTGCACCACTATATTGAGATTCTAACAAAGGATTGGTATAAGTTATTCCTTCCGTAGCCTTAATATAAACTATCTCTACTCCACTTTTCTTTACTTTTACAAAATCAACATTTTGTTGGTAACTAGATATATCTATACCTTTCATAAAAACCCTCCTATTTAAATTAATTTTTCACAATAATATATGTCGAAACGTAGTTCGAGTATAGCATATATAAAGAATGAACAATATTTAGTTATACAGAATGATGGCTTTTGATTTGTTATGTCACTGGTTCCCCAAAAATTGGGACTACTCTTGTCCACCCTTTCATTTTTCCATATTTAAGGTATTTATCATAATACGATAACTCTGTTTTAAGGTTTTCTCTCCACAACTTACGCAACGAGTCATTCCTAATTGTCTCAATGATTGCTCTGATATGAGAATCTAAGGAAGCTAATTCCCAGGATAAAACAATTCGGAACATAAATCTATCCGTTATAATTTCAGGATCAATTGGAGATGTTACTTGTTGTGCCGGTCTGTTAGGAAGTGGTATATTAAGCTTTAGTGCTAACCCTTCAAGCTTGTTTAATTGCTTGTTATATGTATATATCGCATGTTGAAGCAATACCCTAAACTCAGTATCATGTGCAAAACTGCTGAATATACCTAGTAGTTCTATTTGTTCATATCTCATAACAATATGATGTATTTGTAGAATAATTATACATATACATATTTAACATTATTAATAGTATAATTAAGTAAATATATTGCTTCACAGTAGTAGAAAAATGCGTAAAAATATTTATTTAATTTAAAAGGTGGTAATTAGAATGAAAACTTGTAGTAAATGTAATTGCGAATTAGTAGATGACTTAGAGGTTACAGCACATGGTGTATATGATGTAGGTATATCATATAAAAAGAGAATTTCGAGTAATCTTTAATGAGGTTGTTAATTTAGGTAATAAATAATAATTGTCCCCTGTAGAACAATTTGAATTATTATCTAAAGTTATTTCTTTAAATTCAATGGAATCACTAGTTATTATACCTTTATTAAAAGGTATCAGCTTTATTCACCATACTCAACTAATCCCCCTTTCTAATCCCCTTATACTTAATAGTTGTTTTACCATATGACACTAAAGATGTATATAAATTTATATACTTATCAAAAATATTGAACATAATTAGATAGCCCAATAGGAGATGAACAGCGCGGTAGCATAACAGGGTACAAAGACCCTCTATAGTCTTTGTACCCTATTATATTAAGCTCTGCATTTGTATATAGCCACTTACTTTTTGCTCGACATAATAATTATCTAAAACATAGTTTTATTAACCTATGTTTTGCTATTTATAAGAATGATTGTCCATTTTCAGTATTTTCACAGTTAAAATATTTAACTACTGTAGCTCCTACGTCTGATAATGTTTTTCTCTGCCCCAAATAATTTGCTTTTAAGTCTTTACCATATAATAATATAGGTACATATTCTCGAGTATGATGGCTGTGACCTATCGTAGGGTCATTCCCATGATCCGCCATTACTACAAGTCTATCATTTCCATCTAAGATTTCCATTATTCGGCCTATGTATTTATCAGCGATTGTAAGTTTTTCTGCATATTTTTCAGTATTTTGCTCATGCCCAGCAAGGTCTGTTTCTTGAACATTTGTGCAAATAAAACCCGATTTTGTATTTTGGATTTCTTTTATTGTAAGTTCCATAACCTCTTTTGTATCTATACAAGATGTACTTTTCCCATAATCATTAGCTACAATATCAGCAACTTTACCCAGTAAGGATACAAACACACCTTTTTTACCTAAAATAGTTGGTGCTTGCACCTTTGAATTTACTCCGTATCCCATGTGCATAACCTGGTATCCTTCATTATATACTCCAGACTTCGGAGCATTTACTCCAACATATTTTCCATCTTTTTCTTCTACAGCATCTAATATATTTTTTACACTAACATTTTTTCCTCCAAATGCTATTACTCTTGAAACTTTCACATTATTTCTAACTACTTTTCCTATTTTAATAACTTCCTCATATGTTATCAAATCCAGTGTAGAAGTTAGATTATATACTTGTCCTAAATCAGCTTCTATATTATCACCCACAGTAACACAACCATTGACGAGTAGAATTTTTGTGTTTTTACCCAAATATTCAACTTTATATCCAGCCTCTTTTAGTGCATTGTACACTTTATCAATAGATTTAGAAAAAGGCTCTATAAGTGGTGGCTTTGGTTTCGTACCCATTATTTCTTGATGACCTAGAAATGTATCTGCCCCTACATGCATTAATGCAGCTTTACCATAAACAGCATCGATACTTTTTTTCATACAACCTATTTCTTCTCCAAGTGCATTCATAAGTCCAAGCTTCCCAAGGTTTGGAAGTATTAGATTTGGCATTTTTTCTAATATGTGCTTACATGTATTGGCACCCACGTTTTGTGGCCTTACAACTGCATCATCTTCCATATGGCCTATACCAAAGCTATCTAAAACAATCACAACAAATCTATTCATTATGTCATCTCCCTATTTTCTTTCCTAGACTATCATAAATACCAACAACCTTTGGATTACCATCTTGTATTCCTTTAACCACAGCTACATGACTTCGTGTTACAAAAATTTGTGATCTATTTGCAAAAATAGCAGTATCTCCAACTTTAGCGTTCCCCCTAAGTCCTAAATAATAATCTATGCTTTCCAAGGTCGGTTTCTCAAATTCAAGTTTCTTAGAACTAAGCATATCTTTGCCTACAAGAGCATTTACTGTATTAGATCTTCTGTAATATCCCCCACCATAGCAGTAACACGATTTATCTAAATTATGGGATACTTCACTTACATATACTATTGAAGGTATTTCTACTTCATCTTGAAAAGCATGAAGTGGTGTTGTTCCCGTAAGTCCATGTCCAGGTTCTCCATGAGTTCCACCACAGCTATAAATTTTTTTAATAGTTGATGTACACGTCGCAGATGGAGTGTTGATTTCCTTTAGTTTAAAATGTAATTCATTCTCTAATATCACTCTTGCTTTAAGTAATGTATCCATATTATTTGTCTTCTCTATACTCTTACTATTAGAATTATATAAAAAACATGGAAAAGAAGTTATACCATATAATTTTATATTTGGCATAGCGATTATTTTCTTTGCATTTTCTATAAGTTCTTTAAGATAAAACCCTCCATATTGTGCAGGATACAATATATCATCTTTATCTATCACTCTCAGCATAATATTCTGAGTCATATTCATTTTTTTCGCAGCATCTGATATTTGTTTAGCCTTTTCTACAGAATAAACCGTTATAACTTCAGGACTTTCTAATAAAATATTTTCAATATCATTAGTAGGTATCTGTACCAGGTGACCTACATGTCCAAGTTTTATACCATTTTCGGCTAATGTCTTTGCCTCTCTCCAGTCTACCGCCACAGCACCTTCATATCCTAATTTCATGATTTCTGAAGCTATATACGGATTTCTTCCAAACTGCTTTGTCATAAAATAAAGTTTTATTCCGTACTTATCTGCTTCCTTCTTTATACATTTTGCATTATATAAAATGGAATCAACATCAAGAATGAATGTGTCTGGTTCTATAATCCCATTTTGATGTAATCTAAAAGCTGTCTCTATAAGCTTTCTATTTCTTCTTAATGTTATATCTAAGAACATATTTCACCTCTTCATATATATTACTATCTAGCTCTTTCTATTGCTTCCCTTACTATTCTAATTATGGTATCAGCCCCGCTCCTCATGGGATTTATTCTAATCATTCTTTCTTCAAGTGTTGGGTCTGCAGCTCTAAAAGTTCCGGAAACTCTATATACCATAGGTACAAATTCATATTTTGATTCTGCACCTACTGGATTTGGTGCCGCACCAAGTTTTTCAGCCTCCACAAGCACTTTTTTTGCTGTATTGGTCTCTAATTCTATAAGCAATACTTTTGATTGTGCATTAGCTATAAATGCATTTTTCACTCCTTTAACTTCTCCATTATTAAACCTCATGGCAAGTTCTTCATTTACTTCAGCTTGAATAGCAAGTTGTACTGGTGCATAAACAAGTCCTCTTAAAGCATCCATTGCCTCATGCCCTTGGACCTGACTTCCCCCTGAATAGTTTAATTTTATTACATTATCCACATATGACCCTTTACCTATTAGGCATCCTATGCCTTCAGGACCTAAAAGCTTAAATAGTGAAAAAGCTGAAAGCTGCGCACCACACTCAGCACCTGTTTTTCTTACCTTCATCACGGCATAATTATCATCTGTAATTATTTGAATATCTTTTCTAACATCGTGGATTACCTTTATAACATGTTCCATATCATATTGATCATTAATTTTCTGCCTTGTATACTGTATAAGCACTGCATCTATATTCTCTCTTGTAAGTATCTGTTTAATCTCATCTTCTTTATTAAAGTTTGCTTTAACTATTTTAATGCCCATAGAATCTAAAGTTACCTTTGTTGTAGGATATATAGGTGCATCATGAACCAACATTGTATCTCCTGGCTTAACCATACTTACTATGCCCCATCTTAAGGCTCCAGTACCAGCCCCTCTTAAAAGTACAGCCTTCTCAACTCCGAAAAAGTCTGCTAAGGTTTGCTCTACTTTTAAAGTAGTAGCTGGTTTATTAATACCCATCACTACTCCTAAATCACCAAGCGTTAAAATATCTTTACCGTTAAAATGCTTTGTAATTGTATCTATTAATTTAAACTGTAATTTCTTTGCTTGTTCCATCGTCATAGATTCTAAAGGATATGTTTTCACTATTATCACTCCATTTTCTTTAATTTATGCGTATATTCTATGGGCATTATTCTTAAGCATATTATCAATATCTGCCTCACTTATGCCACCATTTCTTAGTAATATCACAAATTTATCAAGAAGATACGAATACCCTAATCCATTTAAATACTTAAGATGAGATTTTCTTGTAATATCCATAGATAATACTATCTTTTCAGATAGGCCTCTATTTATAAGCTCTTTTAAAAGGTTAACCCTCACACTTTCAGGTTGATATTTTATCTTACCTATTGTATCAAACGCAACATTAACCCCTTTATCAATAAGTCTTAATATATAATCTAAATCTCCACTCAAATCAACATGACTAATAACAACTTTATCAAGATTTACACCATATTCTTTAAATATTTTTATTTGCTCAAGACCCAGAGTCCCAAGCGTTGTATGGGTTACAATAGGTTTCCCAGTTTCTACATGAACCAAAGAACTAGACCTAAACACCTTCTCTTCTTCAGGAACAATGTAATCTTTACTTGTTCCTATCTCTCCAATAACTTCTGCTTTTATTCCTGAATTATCAATTCCTTCTGTAATTTCCATAAACATTATATGTGCTAATTGTTTTATATTTAATTTATATACTTCTTGTGGGAAAAATGGGCTTTTATAATACCCGGTAGAACTTAAAATATTAATACCAGTTTCTTCTTTAACCTTTGTAAGATATTTTATATTTCTTCCCATTCCTCTATTAGTAACATCAATAATATTGCTAACACCCTTTAATTTAAGTTCCTTGAGTTCTTTAATTGTTTCATCAATAGTGTCAAGTTTACAGTCTTCATCTTTTTTAGGCCCTGATAAATCTATAGTTATATGCTCATGCGCATAGGTAATCCCATCCAATAATTTCATTAGTTTTCATCTCCATCTATATTAAATATCAAATCATTATTTCTTCTTAAGTATGATTTTTTAAAATAATCAATGTAAAGTTTAGGCATTAAATTTTTATCACTTAATTTTTCAGCAATGTTTATTAGTCTAACTCCATTGTCAATTCCTTCTCTTGCTAACATAACAATGCCTGATGCTATTTCACCTACTGGAATTGTCACTGCAGTCGCATTAACCATATTAGCTATTTTCACAAGATATTTTCCACTTCTATTTTGAAGTCCTTTTGCAAAACTTCCCATGTTTCCAAAAACAGAATCTCCTAACCCCTCTAAATCGATCGGTCCTTCAAGAGTTATCAATATATCATATTTTAATAACAATTCATTTACTCTTATTATTGAGTCTTCTCTGTCGTTAAAATTAGGAAACCTTTCTTCATGTATTTCTATATTATTTTGTTTCATATAATAAACTGTATCATTAAGGCCTTCCCTCATATCTTTACCATTAGGAAGTATTATATCTCCAATACATGGAACCGCTATTTTTAGTTTGCTTATTTCATTATTTAGATTAGTAGATTGTATATTGCCCATATCATATATACAATTTTTTGCTAGGTTTAATGAATAGCTTATAACTCCAATACCTGCGGTAAAATCAATTCCATCAGTAGATATCTTAGAATAATTGGCCTTTAAGCCCATACCATTTGCCATTATAGAATATAGATTTAAGCTTAGTGCAGGAGCAAGCACAGAACCTCCTCCATCAGAACATATCCCAACATCATTTATGCCATAAAGTACATTAATAGCTGTGGCACTTGATGAACCAGTCATTAACTTACCTGTAAGTGGGTTGTTAAGTCTTATATCTATTGACCTTCCACCATCAGCCATACTGTCAATTGTGTGCCAAATATATTTTTTATGTTTGAATAAATTGTTTATATATTTTTTTCTTACAGCTTTAGTGTTTTTTACCCCGCAAAATACAGGACTAATATTCTTATTTAAGACATCAACTGTATCCAAAACAGCATCCACATTCACTCTATCAACTGTTTTATTTAAGAATTTATTTGCTTTTACTGTAGCTTTTGATATTCTTAGCATTTGCTCAAGATTATTATCCATAATTAATACTCATCCCTATTTTAGACATATTAAAATTTACCATAATTTATAAACTGCTATTTAATAAATCTCTACTCCAAGGGAATATCTGTACCTTCTAATATTTCAGTTATTCATTTTGATTCATTAAATAGCATAATATATTATTTAATTACTGTTGGTAAATAAAGTCCTACAATATACAATATATTTATTAGAACTCCCACAAAAATTGCCCCAACAGGCCCAACTGCCATTTCTACAATAGGCTTTTTGGATACTTTATTGAGAGTATACATTCCTACAACTATAAATAATCCAAGCCCCGGTGCCATAGCATTTGCTGCCATCATACCACCTATTAAAAGGGCAACCTCAAGTATTTTACTCATTGCAGTTCTTATGTTATCTCCACAATTCTTCATTCCTGGGAATTTATCTAAGAATTTTGCAATAACATCAAGAAGTAAAACCTCTAAAGTAATTACAATCGCACCAACAATAAATGCTAAAATAGGATTCTTGATAAGAATTCCCACAACAAATACAAACGTCATACCAGCAGGTCCATATACACCTGTAGCAATTGCTGTTGTAGCAACAAGTGGAACAAATCCAATTCCTCTTGCTAATGCTGTTAATGCAGCTTCAGTACTTTTACCCTTAGATAAAAGATTTAATGATATTGGATCTCCCGCTATTATAAGCATACTTGTACCAGCAGCAATTAATCCACCCATTATTGCAAGATAAGGTATATTCTTTTTTATTCTCTTAACTCTGTCACTAAATAATGAAACAAGGTCTACAGTCTGTGTATTAGGATCTGCTTTTTCCCTAACTGCATATATTATCATTATTATCATTCCTATAAGCAATGCCATTCCTTCAGGATTAAGAGCAACTACTGCACTTCCTATTTTAAACTTACCATAATATTGTACAATTTGTCTTACAAGAAATGAAATAGTTAAAGTTATAATACCATTTTTAACTCCATACTGATAAGCTACTACCAAAGCTGGGAATGCTGCAAATGCTGCAACTATTGGAATACTAACCATAGCTAATTGTGGTAAGAAATTAACTGGAAGCATACTAAATATATCAACGACAAATTTTAAACCTACAACTATGCCTACACCATATGCTGCTCCTATAGCTCCAGAAATTATCATTCCTTTTTTGCCATCTGGTGACCATGTACCAATAATATCAGTACCAAGCAATATGCTGTGAATAAGTATGATGTTCGCCGCAACAGATACTGGAATACCAAAACCTATTACAAGTCCGAAACCCAATGCGAAACTAGTTGCTGCTAAAGCCTTTTTACTCATTCTCCCTTCAAGATATTCGGGTACTATTGGTCTTAATCCATCATTAAAAACTGCAACACCCTTGTTTGCAAGGATTGAAGCGAATGCTCCAATTAGAGCTATAATAATATATGTCATGTTAAGTCCCCCCTATTTTATAATGTTATTTAGTATAATTGGAATAACCTGCTCAGCATGCTGTGGAGTAAATCCAAACGCTTTTTTGCCATCTTCAATTTCTTTTATTATTTCGCTTTCACTTCTTATATTTCCAGGCATTGAAACTGTTGAACAAAGTGGTAATCCAAGTAATGCTATTGCCATAGCGAGTGCCCCTCCGCCACCTGTATTACAAGCGCCAAAATAATAATCGGCTTGATTTGTTTTTATTGCCATAGCTGCTTGAATATCTGTTTGTATTTTTACTGAAACCTTGTCTCCCCCTATTTCCTTAATAATTTCCGCTACCCTATCCTTGTCCATTTGTCCACC
The DNA here is from genome assembly GCF_018861705.1 of Clostridium psychrophilum. Classification (GTDB taxonomy): domain Bacteria; phylum Bacillota; class Clostridia; order Clostridiales; family Clostridiaceae; genus Clostridium_AD; species Clostridium_AD psychrophilum. The sequence goes on from NZ_JAHLEC010000077.1 coordinate 9,960, forward strand.
TACAACTATTCTTATCAACTTTATTCCTCCTTCTTTTTTATTATTTATTTTTCAAATAATACACATAAGTGCATTATTAAAAAGCTTTCTTCACTTTTCGGAATATCCATAGTTATTTCACTTTTAATATCACAAAAAGCCTTTTTACTAGTTTGAAAGTATTTATTTAACTTTATTTGTTCATAAAGTTCTTCATCAATTCTTTCCACAGGAGAATTACTTTTTATTCTTTGAAGTGCAATACATAGGTGCGTTATAAGCATTGCTCCATTCTCTTCTTTAAGTTCTATATTCCATTTAGTATGAAACATTGCTATTATTTTTAAAATCCTTTTGTATATATCTTCATCAATTTGCCCTGCATCCTTTAATATAACAAGTCTATTATTAAGCTCCATCTCTCACATCTCCCCATCAGCTTTGAATATACAATAAACTGTATATTGAAAGCAACTTTTATGCATACATTAATAATTAGGTATAACTTCTCCTGATATTACTTTTTTCTGATATTCCAAAATTTCTTCCTTAATTAGAAACCTTTTAATAAAACTCCTTAATTCATTTTTATTATCATTCATTACAAGAACTGCTTCTGTATCTATATATTTAAGATTATTCTTTTCCAATGGATAGTATTTTATATTTACTTTTCTTTCAAGTATTTCGTCTTTGTTCCATACAGCTGCATCTATTTCACCACTTATCACCTTTGCTATAATTTGATTATATGCCAAATCTATAAACTCTACATTCTTTCCTTCACACTGCTTTAATGTAAGCATATTGTGATCTATAGATGTTCTATCTATACCTATTTTCATACCATCTTCTATACCTTTTTTAAGTGGATTATTTAATACAAGTACATGTTCACTCACATAAGTAAATAAACCAAATTCAACTACAATGCTGATGTCCATACCATCTTCTATACTCTGTTTTGCAGCTAATTTTGAAACTATAGCAAAATCATACCTGTCATTTTTAAGCGCATCTACTCTACTTTTTGCTCCTCTCATATATGCAAGATTAAATGGTATCTTACTTTTATTCATAGTTTTGTAAAGTCCTGTGGCAAGTCCTTCATATAGCTTTGAATAAGGCAATGGCATAACACCAACTATTGAATTTCTATCAGTAAAAGCCAAGAGCTTCTTATGATCTATACCAGTAATAAACGTACCAAGGTGTCCTCTTGCTTCAAGTAATATGGCTTTATGCTCCTGCAAAAGCTTAATTGCACTCTGAACTGTACCTCTTGCCGTCTCATATCTTTCAGCATAATTTGCCACGGTATCAATTTTGTCCCCAACTTCCCTTCCAATAAATTCATGGGCTAATTTCATTACTATTATTCCACTTTTCTGCATTAAACTTATCTTTACATTCATATTTGTATCCTCATTCTTCACTTGAATTTTATCATTAATCTAACAATTATAACTATTACAGTATACAATATTTTGTATATTCATTTTTTAAAAAAGTAACCCTTTACATTTTTAATAGTATCACCTATCTTTTATATTGTCAATAAGTAAAAAGAAACATCTACGCAAAAATATCTTCATCTAGTTCTGAATCTAATATACTTATAGAACACATCATTTTTTTATATTCTTCTTTATATTTCTTCAGATGCAAGTTTAAAAATATTAAAAGTACTAAATCCATAACTATCAGTTAAATTTATCTACTAATCAAAAATCATATAATCCCTTTTATATACAAACTCCTATTGCACGTGTTTTGGCTAGTAAATACAAAAAGACACCTACATTTTTGTAAGTGCCCCATTAATGTTTTATATTTAATCAACAAAATGAAATAAAAATGCGAAGAAATTTTCTATGCATTAATTGTCTAGATTCTCAAACATATTTGAAGTGCAAACTATTCGTGCTATTAAAGTCAGTCAGCAGGAATATCACTTATGAACTTATTACAAAAAACACACTTGTAAGTTTCTATTTTGGGACATCCGCCTCTACTTAAAGCGTGTATTATGCCCTTATGTGCATCTTTTGCTACCCACTTTAATTCTACTCTATTTCCGTAGAGGTCACCTTTTACCATCTCATTACCACAATATGGACATATCATATAATAATCCTCCTTAGTTTTCTTATATCCACATCATAACATACTAAATTAAAACATAAGAAAACGTAAAGCTATCATTATATACGGAAGATTTCGTCATAATATTTATTTTTAGTTTATTTGCCATTGAACTTAAGTCCTCTACTAATTCTATATTAATAAAAATTTCGATACGCGAATAAGAGAGGTGCAATTTTCTCACATTTGTTTGTGGACTTTGATTTTCTACTGATTAATTCAAACAATTTGTATACTTTTTTATACAAATATATTAATTGCTTACATGCAATTTGACGTATGCCTATATTTTTGTTTTTGTTCACATAAATATTTTAATAGAATATATTGGATATATAGAATATACATTAGCTATATTCTGTACAAGCTCATTAATCAACCTATTGTAAATTTATAATAAAGGCATTTAAAAATACTGATCTGATTTAGTGAAACATATTTTCAACGTATAACCCTTATGTTGAAAATATTTTTAATAGTATATGTAGTTATAAGAAATCTAAATGACTAAATCAGTGTTAATAAGTATTATCTTATTCTAAATTTATAAAGAAATATAGGTGATAAAAATATGGACAAGTATTATAACAAAGGAGAAGTGCTAAATAAATATATCATTGAGAAATTTTTAGGTGAAGGACGTTATGGTATTGCATATTTAGGAGTTAATGATAAAGGTGAAAAATGTGTAATAAAACAATTGAAGATAGAGGAACTTGAAAATACTAAGAAAAAATTGTTTTATGAGGAAAAGATATTGCGGAGTTTAGATAATTATTCCAGTTTCCCAAAATTTATTTCAAGATTTGAAGATGAGTATAGAGAAGGATATATATTAGAGTATATGGAGGGAAATACTTTTCATCAAATATTATCTAAGACCCAATATGAATTTACCAAAGATGATATTTACGAAATTGCTAATAAGCTTTTAGATTTGATAGAAGAATTGCATAATGAAAATATTGTACACCGAGATATTAGAATTTCTAATGTAATTGTCAATGAAAATAAAGAATTATTATTAATTGACTTTGGATTGGCAAGATTCATAAATAATAAAAGATATACAAAGAAAGTAGATTATTGGTTCTTTTCTGATTTTTTAATTCATTTATATTATTCATCTTATGTCGACGAGGATTTAGAAGAAGAACAGCCTTGGTATGAAGAACTTGATTTAATAGAGGAGGAAAGACATTTTTTAAAGAAGCTTATGGGACTTGATGGTGAGTATAAAAATATCGAAGAAATTAGAAAAGATCTAGAAGAACTAAAGAGAATTAATCAGGTAATTAAATAAAGTTTTGTTTTTAAAATATTAAAAAAGTTATTTCACTTCTAAAGGAAAGAGGAATGTATAATGCCAAGTTCAGTTAGCATATATAAAATATATCCTAAAAGCTTTAGGGCAAATGTCTACACTTTAGATCCTTTTAGGATGATTGGTTTAATAGATGTAGGTATTATGTTTAATGGAGACATGGAAACAGTAACCTTAGCTTTTTACAGATCTTCTGGAACAAACAGTGGAAAAATAAAGGGGTTATGGTATCCAATAGTTGGTATAAAGACACACAACGGAAGTTTTATAGAATTTACGCCCTATATAAATTCTGTTTTAACTAAAACTACAAGAGATGACAGAGGTGACAAAGGGTGGCTGGCTAAATCATTATTCTTTCGACTTATAAATGATGACCCATCTAAAATAAGAGGATTTTCAAACGGAAAACACTATGAAAACCTTTTATGGATAGGTGAGACTTTAAGGGATTTATATGAAGAAGATGAATATGAAAAAATGCCTACCTTAAAATCTAGAAAGTATAACACTATATTAACTGCAACAGATATATATGAGGGCAATAAATATTCACAAAGAGAAAACTTTGAGAAGTTTATAGAAGAAATGTTTTTGGATCATTAATAATAATTGTTAACAAAATAGGGGGCTAAGCATACTATATATTAAGTTAAGAACCTTAACTTAATATCAATCTAAATAAAATATGTGTTGAAGGAGGTGACTTTATGTATTATTCAAAGAATGAATCATGTAAAGGTCATAAAGACTATAGAATGAAAAATGAGTATAATAGTGATTCTTATAATAATTTGAGCAAATCATATAGCAATTTAAGTATATCAGATATAAGTCCAAGCAGTAGCTCAAGTAGTAGTTCAACGAGTGGTTCAAAAAATAGTTCAAGAAGTAATTCAAGAAGTAATTCAAGAAGTAATTCAAGAAGATCATACAGTAGATAATATGTCTAGAATAATTAATTAATAAATATGAAGTACCCTTTGTAAATAATGGACAAAGGGTATTTTTTTATACTTTTGTAAGTGTCTTTTTAGGTATATGATAATGATACAGGATTTAATATATTTAGATTATTTTAATATAATTAATTGCCATATCTATGATTATTTTAATTTGTATCGCACTATCTACATATTGATCACTTTCAATAACATTCACTATTAAAACTAACCTTTAAATCTCTTACTCATATAAGGTGTCGCCACATAGCTTCTGTCATAATCTTTCCTCTAGTCTTGTCCTTACTTGGTAACAGGCATAATGCATAGAGAAAATCCAATTTAACCATGTCATATACCAGTCATTTAATATCACAGAAAATACATGTTTAATATATTTCCTTACCTCTGTATTGTAGATGTCCAAAGCATAAAACCTGTTTACAAATATAACCAATGCTGCAATAAACATAATTAAATAAGAAATAGGATATAATCCCTAGCGCAGCTGCTGCTAAAAAGGTATAGACCTTGAAAAGGTTTATGAATAAACAAAATCCTCCATATCATTATATATGGAGGATTTCAATATCATATCTATATTTCTAACTTTTCAAGTCTTTCTTTAATATATGAGTGTATTTGCACTATCTTCTATTAATATCAAATGCTAATTAGGAATAACGATAACTGATACTTTAGCATTTCTAACAACCTTACTTGTTACAGAACCAATTAATCTGTATAAACCTTTTTTATTACACTTTGTCATTATTATTACATCATCACCATCTTCATTAGCTTTTTTTAATATCTCTTTTGCAGCATATCCCAAAATTGAAAACTTTTCAACTTCATAGCCTTCAAGTTCCTTTATTGCTGTATCCAAAACCAATTTACTTTCCTCTGCTAAATTACCATAATCATTTGAAATTGAATTTGGCGTTGGATATACCATCTTGTTAGTTAAAACTGTTTCTACTACATTCATCAAAGTAATAGAAATATCATCCTTATTAAAGAAATCTTTTAACCACTTTATAGAATTGATGCTTTTTTCCGTTCCATCTAATGGTACTAAAATTTTTAATTTTTTCATATACAACCCCTCCTTAAATCACTGATAGTGTTAACACTATCTTTGTTTTATTTATTTAAGACCCTGCAATTGCAAGGATTGTAGCTGTTTTTAAGAAAAAAAACAATGACCCCCTCTTTCTGGTATAATTGTT
>NZ_JAHLEC010000078.1 GCF_018861705.1 Clostridium psychrophilum
AAGTAAGACTCCTGGAAGACCACCAGGTTGATAGGTTAGAGGTGTAAGCATGGTAACATGTTCAGCTGACTAATACTAATAAGTCGAGGGCTTGACCAAGATAGATTAAAGCAACAAAAAATATTAATACTGCGATATCTCTCTTTCGTAAGAAAGAGATAAAGCTTCGAGCGTTAGCGAGAAGATTAGCACTGTGCAATTTTGAGAGAATATCTCATAAAGTATATTGACAAGTTAACTATTGCTTGGTATACTTCTAATGTAATGTTAATAGTTTATAAATCTGGTGATTATGGCCTGAAGGTAACACCCGTTCCCATACCGAACACGAAGGTTAAGCTTCAATGCGCCGATGGTACTGCAGGGGTAACTTTGTGGAAGAGTAGGTCGTCGCCAGATTAAAAATATGGATCTTTAGCTCAGTTGGTTAGAGCTACCGGCTCATAACCGGTCGGTCTGGGGTTCGAGTCCCTGAAGGTCCACCATATGGGGATATAGCTCAGCTGGGAGAGCACCTGCCTTGCACGCAGGGGGTCAAGGGTTCGATTCCCTTTATCTCCACCAAAAAACAGTCTAATTAGACTGTTTTTTTTATTCCATTTATGATATAAACTGTATATATATTTAAATTAAAACAGAGAAATCATGTAATTTAAATATGAGGGGAGAGCTAGATTGTCACTATATAGAATAAAGCAGTTTTACAGATCAATGGTTGCTAGAATTAATGATAGAGATATAAGCTTTCTAGAAAAAAATTTAAAACCTTATGAATTACAGTTATTTAATCAATTACCAGTTTATGAACAAAAACACTGTATAAATGTAGCTAGAGATGTGTTATTGACTTGCAATCAAAGAAACTTGAAATCTGATGTATTAATAAAGGTTGCATTGTTACATGATATAGGAAAAATATATAATAAAATGAACCCAATAGAAAAATCTATAATGGTTATAATGAATAATATAACAAATGGAAAAATCAGAGCAGGTTGCAAAAAAAATAAAAATGTTAATATGTATTATAATCATGGAATTATAGGATATAATTTATTAAAAAAATATGGGTATGATGATAGATTTTTATTTTTAGTTAAAAATCATCATAATGATAATATAATAGGTGATATAGAGTTAGACTTATTAAAAGAGTGTGATGATAAAAATTAAGAAGCTAGTAAATAGTTTCTTTTTTTATTTTTAAGTTATATTATTGAAAACATATATATTGAAAAACAATTCTATTAATATATAAAGAGTGATAAAATATAATTAAATACATATAATAGGAGGATAAAATGAATTCAAAGGAAAGACGAGAATATATTAGAAACCTATTGATTGAAAATAATATTACATACAAGGGTCAGTTTTTAGCAGAGCAATTAGGTGTTACAAGACAAGTTATAGTGAAAGACATCGCAATTATAAGAGCAGAAGGAATAAATATAATTGCTACACCAGAAGGCTATTTAATATTTAATGAGGAAAGTAATTATGTAAGGAGAGTAATAGCAGTTTCTCATAGAAGAGATGAAATTTATAATGAACTTGAATGCATTGTTAAATTTGGAGGTATAGTTGAGGACGTAACAGTAGAGCACCCTTTATATGGCGAAATAAGAGCAATGCTAATGATAAAAACTATTATGGACATTGAAAAATTTACAAAAAAATTTAAAGAAGCTAGTGCTGAGCCATTATCATCTTTAACTAAAGGGGTACATCTACATACCGTAAGGGCAGATAATGAGCAAATTATAGATTCTATAATAAAAGAATTAAAGGATAAGAATTATTTAATATCTGATTAATATCTGATTAATATCTGATCAAAATATTCTTAATATAATTAAATATTAAAGGAGTAATTATTATGGAAGACGTAGCACTGTTAAAATGTATTAAATATGATGTTGATCTAATAGAGAAAAAGTTGAGGGATGGTTTTGATTTACTAGGAGGAGATAAATTTTTAAAAAAGTTAATACCATTGGATAGTAAAGTTTTACTAAAACCTAATATGTTAAGTGTTGAAAATAAAGAGTCTCCAGTGGTAACTCATTATGCTGTTTTTGAAGCTGTAATTAGGATTGTTAAGGAATATTCTAATAATATTAGTTTTGGAGATTCCCCTGGTTTTGGCGATTCGAAAAAGGCAGCAGAAAAATCTGGACTTATGGAAGTTGCAACTAAGTATGGAGTTAAGTTTGAAGATTTTAAAGAATCAGTACATATAAGATTAGATAACTCTATTTTATGTAAATCTTGGAACATTTCTAAAGCAGCCTATGAAGCAGATGTTGTTATATCATTACCAAAACTTAAAACACATGCAATGGCTTATTATACAGGTGCTATAAAAAATCAATTTGGTTGCATACCAGGAACACAAAAAGCAACTTGGCATACAAGAATGCCTGATGCAAATAATTTCTGTAAAATGCTTTTGGATTTAAATACTGCAGTTGGGACTAATTTTGCAATTTTGGACGGTATAATTGCAATGGAAGGCAATGGACCTAAAAATGGGCAACAATATAAACTAAATACTTTAATTATGGGACAAAGTCTAACGGCTGTTGATTCAACTGCTGTTAGACTTATAGGTTATGATGACCCTCTTGATACGCCTGTATTAAAAGAAGCATATGATAGTAAATGGGGAGCTGTGCTTGCGTGTGATATAAACGTACTGGGTGAACAAATAGAAACTATGAAAGTAAAGGATTTTAAGTTATGCAGAAAGGGAGGCAGTTTTTATTTTATAAATCCGGGAGTAACTAATTTCCTAAGAGGAATGATAGCACCAAACCCAACACTTATTAAAGAAAAATGTATAGGATGCGGTAGATGTGCTGAGGTTTGTCCAGAAAAGCCGGCAGTTATTGAAATGATACCTAATGGGGACATATTAAATCCTAAATGGAATATGCATGAATGTATTAGGTGTTTTTGCTGTCAGGAATTATGCCCTGTTGGAGCTATTGAAACAAAATATTCGAGTTTAGGTAAATTATTAAGATTAGATAAGAGGTGAGTTTTTTGAGAAGAAAAAAGATAATAGCTTTTATTATATTATCAATAATACTTATTATTATATTTTTCTTAGGTAATATAGTTAACCTAGCTGTAAATATACAATGGTTTAATGAAGTTGGCTATTTATCAATATATTTCACTAAATTAACATCAATTTTAAAATTAATGTCACTAGTGTTTATAGTAAGTTATATAGCATTATGGACATACTATAAAATGTTTAGAAGAAGCATTTTAAGATACAAAAAAGTTGATGAAGTGAGTAAAAACAAAGGAAAATTAGAACATAAAGTTAGTATTTTAATAAATATAATATTGTCTTTTATAATTTCGTTTACCTTTGCAACAAAATATTGGTATAAAGTATTACAGTTTATTAATTCCACAAGTTTTAATACTGTAGATCCATTATTTAAAAAAGATATTTCGTTTTATATATTTAAACTTCCACTAATAGAGTCCCTATACAAAGCACTTATAATGCTTTTATCAGGATTAGTAATTATTAGCATAATAATATATATTATATTAAATGTAAGGGATTATACGTTATACCCTCATAAAAGAAATAAAACCTTTATATTTAAGAAGATTAAAAACATAAAAAATTTTAGTAGTGGAGTAACTAAATTTGCTAAAAAACAGCTTGCTATTATATTCTCATTAATATTAATATTAGTATCTTTGGGATATTTAATAAAAGCTTGGAATTTGGTATACTCACCAAGAGGACTAGTTTTTGGAGCAAGTTATACAGATGTACATGTAACATTAAAGTTTTATAGAGTGATAGCATTAGTGTCTTTAATTGCAGCTATAATTACATTCATAAGTTTTTTAACATGTAAAAAGAGACTTATAATTGTAGCTATAATTGTAATTGCTACATTAATTGTGGGAGAACGTATAACATCGATTACAGTCCAAAAATTTAAAGTTCAATCAAATGAAAAAACATTAGAAAAACCTTATATTCAATATAATATAGATAGCACAAGAAAAGCTTTTAATATTAACAATATAGAGGAATTACCATTTGATATAAAAAACAATTTAACTAGAGAAGACATTACTTCAAATAAAGATACTATTGATAATATAAAAATTAATTCTTATAAACCAGCATTAGAATTTTACAATCAATTCCAATACCTTAGGTTTTATTATGGATTTAATGATATAGATATTGATAGATACAATATAAATGGAAAATATAATCAAGTATTTATAGCACCAAGAGAAATTGATTTAAATTCACTAAAAGATAACTCAAATACATGGCAAAATAGACATTTAGTTTATACCCATGGATATGGTGTGGTTATGAGTAAACTTAATTCTGTAACTAGTGGAGGTCAACCTGATTTTGTTATTAAAAATATACCTCTTGAAAATAAAACAAGTATAAAATTAAATAATCCTAGAATATATTTTGGTGAAAGTACTAATGATTATAGTATAGTTAATACAAAAATTGGAGAGTTAGATTATCCCAAGGGTGGAGAAAACCAGATGAATAGCTATGAGGGAAAAGCTGGTATCAAAATGAATTTAGCAAATAGACTCTTATTTGCAATAAATAAAAAGGATGTTAATTTTTTATTATCGGATGATATAACTTCTAATAGTAAAATATTAATTAATAGAAATGTAGTTCAAAGAGTAAAAAAAATTGCACCATTTTTAACTTATGATACTGATCCATACATGGTTATAAGTGGCGGAAAGTTATATTGGATTTTAGATGCATATACAACATCTACTAAATATCCTTTTTCACAACCTCGTAGTGGAGTAAACTATATTAGAAATTCGATTAAGGTTGTTATTGATGCTTTAAATGGAATTCCACGGTTTTATATAGTTGATAAGAGCGATCCTATAGCTATTAGTTATTCAAAGATTTTTCCAAAGTTATTTAAGAACTCTGAGTCAATTTCTAATGGTATAAAGGAACATTTTAAATATCCAGAAGGATTATTTAGTATGCAGTGTAATGTACTTGATAAATATCACATAACTGATCCTGGGGTATTTTATAGTGGAGATGATGTATGGTCTATAGCAAACAATCAGAAAGTTGATGGTAAAACTGAAAAAAATGAAGCTTCTTATTTAATGATGAAATTGCCCAATAAAAGAAAAGAAGAAATGGTTTTAATCGAATACTTCGATACCAAAGGTAGAGATAATATGGTGTCTTTATTTGCAGTAAGGATGGATGGAGCTAATTATGGTAAAATGGTTTTATACAAACTACCTCCAAAGCAAACGGTATACAGTCCAGTATTATTTAAACAACAAATAAATCAGGATGCTATAATATCAAAGCAGTTATCACTTTGGAATACTGTAGGTTCACAAGTTGAATTTGGGGAAACATTAATAATCCCGATTAAAAATTCACTACTATATATAGCACCTATGTATTTGAGGGCTACTGGTGAAAAAAGTATACCAGAGATGAAAAAGGTTATAGTGTCTTATGGTGATAAAATAATTTTGGATGATAATATAGAATTAGCATTAAAGCAAATTTTTAAGGATACTAATAAAAGTGATATATCTAAAACAGTTGGTAATGACGTTACAGATGTAAACTTACTTAGAAATATAAAAATTGCTAAAGACTTATACAATAATGCAGTAGAAGCTAAAAAGAATGGTAAGTTGGCTGAGTATGAGGCATATATAAAGCAATTAGGTGATATATTAAATAAAATAAGTAAGTAACAGGTCTAAATTTATTTATTATAATCAATTGATTAATGTTCAATGTAAAAATGTTTAGAATATAATACAGGGTATAAAACTATAATAATAGGTTGCTAATTACTATTTTTTTGTAAATAAGAAGAGGAATAGATTACTATTCCTCTTCTTAAATTAAATATTTCAAAAAAATCCAATATATTGCGTCGTATGTTAAAAAAAAGGATATAATAATAATGATAAGGTAAAATCGTTTTATCTTATGGTGGAGGTTTACAATGGATTATGATGTTCTTATTTTGGGTGGAGGTCTAATAGGATGTGCTGTGGCTTATGAGATCTCAAAATATAACCTTAATATAGCTGTTATTGAAAAAGACTATGATATAGCTGATGATGTAGCATTAATAAACACTGCTATGATTTATGATGGTGTTGAAAGTGAAGATACTCTAAATGCTAAACTTGAACGTATGGGAAATAAGATGATGGATATTATAAGTGCAAAATTTAATGTCCCATTTAAGAGGTGTGGTTCTTTAATAATTGCTCAAACAGATGAAGAAGTTAATGTAATCACAAAAATATATAAGAGAGCAATAGATAGAGGAATTAAGGATGTATCCATTTTAGAACCAGAATACATATACGAAATGGAACCAAATTTAAATGTAAATATAAAAAAAGCTTTATATTCTAAAAATACAGGTGTGATTTGTCCTTTTGATTTAGCCTTGTCATATGGAGAAGTAGCGTTTGATAATGGTGTAAAATTCAAACTAGAAGAGGAAGTTTTGGATATTCAAAAGATACCTAAAGGGTTTAGAGTCATAACCAATAAAAATAAATTCACTAGTAAACTAGTAATAAATACAACTCCTTCAGAAAATTATAGTATAGTAAATGAAAAAAAAGTTGAGGTAAACAAGAATGAAGGAATATTAAAATATATACTTTTAGATAACAATGAAGAGGCTAGACTATCTCATGCATTATTTATAATTAATTCAAAAGGCGAAAGAATTTATACACTTCCAACTTTGGGTGGTGATACTGTAGCTGCTATTAGTACAAAAGAGAATGTAAGTTATAAGGAAGTAGTAAATAGAGTATCTAAAATAACAAGTGGAGTAGATGATATTGATGTTAAAATGTTTTTGGATTGGCCTTTTTTTGAAGAACCTATGGTAATAGATGATAGTGCAATAGATGATGGACTTATTCAAATTAGAGGGAAGCACTACGGTCAGGTAACAATGACACCCGCTATAGCAAATATTGTATGTGAAAGTGTAATGAGTAAGATGAAATGTAAGCTTAAAAAGGATTTTAATGATAAAAGGCGAGAATATTATAAGTTTAGAGAATTGTGTGATGAGGAAAGAAAAAGAATTATTAAGTTAGATAAAAAGTATGGTAAAATAATATGTGGATGTGAAAAAGTGACTGAAGGAGAAATAGTAGATGCTATAAGGAGACCTTTGGGTGCAAGAACAGTAGAGGGAGTTAAAAGAAGAACAGGGGCTGCATTTGGAAACTGTCAAGGTGCAAATTGTTTGAATAAAGTTGTCTCTATTTTAGCGAGAGAAACTAATAAGAAGATGACAGAGATATCTAAGGACTCAAAGAATTCTAATATTGTATTATGTAGAATAAAAGAATTCGATAGTATGTAGGGGATGAATTATTTGGTAGAAAAGAATTTTTGTAATAATGAACATGAAGCAATATTAACAACTTTAGTTAGAATAAAAGGTTCTGACTTATGTAATGTAGTTTCAGTTAAAAGTAGTAAACCTATTGATAAGGGGTTATGGGTTGAATGTTCAAAGGCATTAAGTAGAATACATGTTGGTCCACCATTAAAAATAGGAGACGTAGTATGCAAAAATGTACTTAATACTGGAGTAGATATTATATGTACAAAAAATATAGAAGTAAACAATATATAATTAAATTTATTTAAAATATCTAAGGAGGAATAGTTATGTTAGATTTAAAAATAATAAGAAATAATCCGGAAGAGATAAAAAGATTAATGAAGAATAGAGGAGAAAACTTTAAGTTATCATTGATTGATGATGTTGTGACATTTGATAAGAGAAGAAGAGAAATATTAATGGAGGTTGAAGAGTTAAAGAATAGAAGAAATACAGAATCTGCACTTATACCAAAACTTAAGAAAAATGGAGAAAATGTAGAAGAAATTATGATTGAGATGAAAAAACTTTCAGATCAAATTAAAAACTTTGATATTGAACTATCTGATGTGAATGAAAAAATTAAAGATTGCATGCTAGGTATTCCAAATATTCCAAATGTAAATGTTCCGGAAGGAAATACAGAGGAAGACAATGCTGAGGTAAGAAAGTGGGGAGAACCGAAAAAATTTAGTTTTGCAACTAAAGCTCATTGGGATATAGGAACAGATAATGATATTTTAGATTTTGAAAGAGGCGGTAAGATAACAGGTTCAAGATTTACAGTGTATAAAGGCCTTGGAGCAAGACTTGAAAGAGCATTAATAAGTTATTTCTTGGATCTTCATGTGGATACCAATGGATATACTGAAATATTGCCTCCATACATGGTTAATAGGCAAAGTATGATAGGAACTGGACAATTACCTAAGTTTGAGGAAGATGCGTTTAAAGTGTCAAATACGGACTATTTTTTAATACCTACTGCAGAGGTACCCGTTACAAATATTTATAGGGATGAGATATTAAATGGGAAAGATCTTCCTATAAAACATGTAGCCTATAGTGCTTGTTTTAGACAAGAAGCAGGTTCAGCAGGAAGAGATACTAGAGGGCTTATAAGGCAACATCAGTTTAATAAAGTAGAATTACTTAAATTCACAAAGCCTGAGGATTCTTATGAAGAACTTGAAAAGTTAGTTGTAGATGCAGAGTCAGTATTGCAGGGACTTGAGTTACCATATAGATTAGTTAAAATATGTAAAGGAGATTTAGGATTTACAGCATCATTTAAATATGATATTGAGGTATGGATGCCAAGTTACAATAAATATGTTGAAATATCAAGTTGTAGTAATTTTGAGGATTTCCAAGCTAGACGAGCAAATATTAAGTATAAAGATAACAAAACGGATAAAGCAAAATATATTCATACATTAAATGGATCAGGAGTAGCAGTAGGAAGAGCACTCGCTGCAGTTCTTGAAAACAATCAAAATGAAGATGGATCGGTAACTATACCAAAAGTTTTACTTAAGTATATGGGAGGACATAAATTAGTTTAAAGTAATTTATTTAATTATTAAACATACATTATAATAAGTAAATAACTTATATATAATTAAGTTGTTTACTTATTTCAAACTATAGTTGAGAACTGATATTTAAATATCAAATTATAAATGTGTTGACATACAATATTTATCTTGATATAATAAAACCTGTTGTTAGTATATGGAGGGATGGTCGAGTTGGTTTAAGGCACCGGTCTTGAAAACCGACGTACGTGAAAGCGTACCGTGGGTTCGAATCCCACTTCCTCCACCATTTTTTAATAATGATATAAAATTAAGCCATGGAGAAATACTCAAGTGGCTAAAGAGGTGCCCCTGCTAAGGGTATAGACTGGGCAACTGGTGCGAGGGTTCAAATCCCTCTTTCTCCACCAAGAATATCTAACAATTGTTAGATGTTCTTTATTTTTTTAAAATTAAAGTTAGAAAAATCAATAAATATATTGACATGGTATAAACATGCTGATATAATGAATCTTGTCGTCGAGACATGGAGGGATGGTCGAGTTGGTTTAAGGCACCGGTCTTGAAAACCGACGTACGTGAAAGCGTACCGTGGGTTCGAATCCCACTTCCTCCACCATTTTTTATAATGACATAAAATTAAGCCATGGAGAAATACTCAAGTGGCTAAAGAGGTGCCCCTGCTAAGGGTATAGACTGGGCAACTGGTGCGAGGGTTCAAATCCCTCTTTCTCCACCAAGAAACATCTAACAATTGTTAGGTGTTTTTTATTTTATTATACAAATATTTATTATACTAAGTTGAATAATATTTTGTTGATTTTTTAAAATAAAATTAGGATATTTTTTTATGAATATGGTTGTTCTAGAGTAGAGCTACAAATATTTAAATTCTTAGATAAGAATTTAAATATTTGTAGTTTATAAAAATCACTTTACTATTAACGGATAGTATGATAGTATATTAATGATGTTTATGCGTTGGTAGCTCAGTTGGATAGAGTAGCTGGCTACGAACCAGTTGGCCGTGGGTTCGAATCCCTTTCAACGCACCATAAAAACCCAGTAACTGTAATAGTTGCTGGGTTAAATTATTTTTTGAATGTTGGTTATGTGATAATAATGTTATATAAACAACTAAACTTATATTAAATTAATTATGCATTAATACAAAATATTATATAAATTGAAAATATATTACAAAAGCTAAATTGTATGTTAATATATATATGAATCATTTTCAGTTAACTTAAAGGTGATAATATACTGTTAAATTGTTTAAACATAAAGGGGGGTGGCATAATGAATTTAAAAAATTGGAACATTATAAAAAAACATGAGAGTAAAGGCAACATAAAAGGTATGTCAATAAGAAAGAAAGTACCTTTTCTTATTGGAACATTGATTATTATACCAATGGTTATAATTTGTATTGTTACATATATGAAATCATCAACAATAATATTTGACCAAAGCAAAGCTGAGATGATATCTACAAAAAAAAGTGCAATAAACACTATTTCTGTTATGTTAGAAAAGCAACAAGCCCAGGTACAAGCTATATCAAACACCAAGCAAATAAATGATATTATGACATTAAAAAACAAAGCTGATTCTACAAAGCAATATGAAAACGTATTAAAGCTAAATAATAATCAATTCTCAAAATATATTTCTAATAATAAGAATGTTGAAAGAGTTTATTTAGTTGATACAAAAGGTAACATAATATCAGATAGCAATAAAACATCTTTAGGCAAAAATGTATCAGGTGAGAGTTATAATTCTTCTAGCTTAAATGGTGTGCAAGCTATAAGTGAAACTGTTAATTCATCTATAACAGGTCAATCTGTTATGGTGTTTACAAGTCCTATAAATGATAATGGCAAAATATTAGGGTATGTAGCAACCTCTGTATACCCAGAGAGTTTTGCAAAATATATTAAAGATATAAGTTTATCTGGCAGTAAATCAAGTTATGCTTATTTAGTTGATAACAAAGGTAAAATATTGTACCATATAAATAAAGATAAAATAGGGAAAAATGTTGAAGATTCATCAATTAAAAATGTAGTAAACAATGTTATTAATGGACAAAAGGTTCAAGCAGGTACAACGGAGAATACATCCAATAAAATTAAGAATTTTTCGTCTTATGGAATTGTACCAACTACAAACTGGACATTGGTTATTTCGGGAAATATTAATGAAATTAGGCAGCCAATAACTCAGTTAATGCATAGAATGATAACTATAGCAGTAATTGTAAGTATATTTTTTATAATAATTGGTATAGTTTTATCAGGATTAATAGTAAATCCATTAACAAAATTAACATTATTAGTTGATAAGACTTCCAAATTGGATTTAAGTGATGATGAGGAAAGTGAAGATTTAGTTAAAACCGATGATGAGATTGGAACAATATCTAGAGCAATAGTTAATATGAGAAAAACGTTAAAAGGTGTTGTGGGCGATTTAATTGAAGCCTGCGAAAATATAAGTAAAAATGTGTATACTGTTGAGGAGCTTACAGGCATTTTAAAAGGCGAAGCAGAGGAAAGTTCAGCTGAAACTGAAACTTTATCAGCTGGGATGGAAGAAACAGCCGCAACAGCTGAGGAAATTTCTGCTTCTTCAGGAGAGATGAAGAATATGGTTAATACAATAGTCGAAAAAGCTTCAGAAGGAACTAATATAGCTGAAAGTATTGTTCAAAAAGCGAATGGAATAACTATGGGAACGACTGGATCTAAGGAAGAAAGTGATAAGATTTACAATGATATAAAGAAGCAGTTAGAGGTTGCAATAGAAGGTTCTAAGGCCGTCGAGAAAATACATGGACTTGCAACTTCAATATTGCATATAACTAGCCAAACTAATTTGTTAGCACTAAATGCTGCTATTGAGGCTGCTAGAGCAGGTGAGGCAGGAAGAGGATTTGCAGTAGTAGCAGATGAAGTTAGAAAGCTTGCAGAGCAATCAGGTGCTACAGCAGCTAATATTCAAAATGTAGTTAAAGTTGTAAATGATTCTGTAAAAAATCTATCCAATAGTTCTACTAAAATGCTTGAGTTCATGGATGAAGAGGTTTCATTAAATTATGAGATTATTATGGGCACAGGAAAAGAATATGTAGATGATGCAGAGAATTTCAATAGGTTTATGAAAGAATTTGATCAAACTGCAAAACATTTAAATGCATCCATAAATGGAATTTCAATTGCAATAGATCAAGTAGCAGGTACAGTAAATGAAGGCGCAGAGGGTATATTCAATATATCAGATAAGAGTATAAACATTGTAAAAAAGTTGGAAGTAATAAAAGATACTACAGGTGGCAATAAAATTAGTTCTGAAAAATTAAAAGACATTACTTCAAGATTTAAAATATAATAAAAAAGGGCTGAAAATTTATTTCAGTCCTATTTTTTCGCCCATGACCACAGAAGTTTCAAAACCTAATTGTGTTTGAGTTAGTAAATCTTCATCAATATGTACAATGTTTCTTTTGAAAAATAGAATTACAGTGGAGCCACCAAATTTAAAGTATCCTTTTTCAGCACCTTTCATAATTCTAGAATTTGATTTATAACTTTGAATAATTGATCCTACACAAGTAGCACCAACTTCCATACATATGACATCCTCAAAATTGTCTGAGTGAAATATGCTCCATTCTCTTTTATTTTGACAAAATAATTTATTTATATTTTTTAAGGCTATAGGGTTTACAGAATAGTAGTTACCTTTAATATGTGTTGTTTCACTGCACATTCCATTATCTATAAAATGAAACCTATGATAATCAGTTGGACATAGTCTAAAGATTAAGCAAGTACCTCCATCATATAAATTATATATTTTATTATTTTGAAGGAGTTCTTTTAGTGAATATGAAAAACCTTTTATTTGAACTATATTATCTAAGTTAATGTTATCATAAGCAGAAAGTTTTCCATCACAAGGTGAAATTAAAATGTTATTGTTTTTATCTATTATTCGTGAATTTGGGTTTAAAGGTCTCGTAAAAAATTCATTAAAAGTCGAATATTGATCATAAGTCTTTTTGTATTCAGACATATTAATATTGAAACTTTCTATAAAATTTTTTATTTTTTTAGAACTTAATTTTGTGTCACAATAATAACCATATAATTTTGAAAAAAGCTTTTTCTTTATTAATAATTCCACTAGTCTTTTGCCATAAGGAGAAGAATAGCACCAATTCAAATATCTTTCTCCAGCCACTTGTTCTATTTCATATTTATTTTCTTTTCTATTGTAATATTTAATCATTAAAATACCTCTTTTTTTTTATTAAATTAATTAGTATATTTTAATTTTATAACATTCCAGATTTTATTATGGAGATTAATAACCAAAAACCCATAAATCCGGCAGCTAAAAACCCAGTTATACCAATAAGTGATATATTATATATTTTAGGTCCTATATTTGAATTTAGTATTGTAGAAGAACCTATAATTGTAGATGAAATAATAAGAGCGAATACTAATCGATTTATACCTTTATTTAATTCGCTTATTGGTTTATTTAAATTTTTATGCTCGAGTTGTAGTTTAGCTCTTCCACTTATAAGGCTATCAGACAATTCTATGATCTTTGAGGGAAGTCTAAATGAATCTTTCATAAATGAATATGAATGCATTAGTAGAGTATTAAAATCTAAATTCGTAAATAATGAAAATTTATTATTTGCTTTTACATAAGGAATGGCTACATCAATTATTTTTATATCTGGAGAAATAGTAGCTATTACACCTTCTAAAATTACAAGAGCTCTTATCAGAAGTGTAAAATCACGAGGCAATCGTATGTTATTTTGACGAGCTATATCAAAAATTTCAGAAAGCATAACTGAAATCTGAATATTACTTAAGGAAACCGAAAGGTAATTTAAAAGAAGATAATTTATATCTTCATACAACCTATTTCTATTTACATAACCTTTTTTTATGCCTATTGATAAAAGAGATGAAATCATTTTATTTATGTCATTAAAAGCAACTGCTGATATCATATCATTTAGTGCTAATCGCAATGAGTTTGATAGAATTCCCATAATCCCGAAATCTAAAAAACAAATTTTATTACCATATATGAATATATTTCCAGGATGTGGATCTCCATGGAAAAAACCATCTTGCAGAACTTGATGTAAGTAAGACAATGCTAATTTTTTGCCTAAATCATCAAGATCATAGTTGCCTATCAATAGTTTTTCCATGTTATCTACCTTAAAACCATAAATTCTTTCCATTGTTATAACTTTAGTACTAGATAACTTTTCAACTACATAGGGTACATATAAAAATGCAATATCTTTATTGCAATCTTTAAATTTATTAATATTTTTAACTTCATTGTTAAAATTAAGTTCTAGTTCGGTTGTCATAAGTATTTCATGTAAGGCCTCTTCGGGGTCTATTAATGTTTCGGAAAATTTTGATTTTGTAAGTTTTACTATGCGTTTAAGTATAGAAATATCTAATTTCATTTTTTCTGCAATATTTGGTCTTTGTATTTTTACTACAACTTCTCTGCCATCTTTTAATGTAGCTTTATGTACTTGAGATATAGAGGCAGATGCTAAAGGTTTCTCATAAAACTTCTCAAAACAATCAGTTGTAGACATTGAAAATTCATCAAAAAATATTTTATTTATTGTTTCAATACTTTCAGGAGGTGCATTATCTTGAAGCTTTGAAAGCTCTACTATATAATTTGGAGATAATAAATCTGGTCTTGTACTTAATATTTGTCCGATTTTTATAAAAGTAGGTCCTAGTTCTTCAAATGCTTTTCTTAAATTTTCCGGAAGCTTATTTTGTTTATTTAATTTATGGTCTACAATATATCCAAAGCCATAAGATCCGAGGACCTTAACAATTTCTTTAAATCGATTAACAGAATTTAGTCGCATTTTATACCTCACTTAAAAATAAAAGTCCTAGTAAAAATATTAGGGCTTTTTTTTGTTAATATTTATAAATTTATGAATGGGTCGTTTCTAAATTTGATAGTCTTTTGTTTATATTTTCTATATCTTGTTTGGTTGCAAATTGCATATCTGAGAGGAGTGAAATCATATCCTCTTTTGTCAAAGCTTTTTTATCTTTTTTTATAGTGTTCGTTTCTTTTGTACCTTTTATGTTCCTTTTTAGCTCCTCAGATAAATCTTTACCTTCGTCTAAGGTTAACTTGCCTTTTTTTACAAATTCATCAATTAGAACTGTAGCTTTTTCATAAGTATAGGCGGCAGAACCAAGCCCTGCTAGAAAAAAGTTTTTTATATCATTATTCAATTAGAACACCTCCAAAGTATAGTATATATAATATATTATATACTATTTCATCTATTAAAATTCTTTTATTAAGTAAACATCATATTAATTTGAGAATTCATTTAAATATATTTTAAATAGCTATGAGTGTCAACTGAATTTGAAAATGTCCCAAAAAGTTTTAATTATTAGCACCAGCAATAGCTGGTGCTTTATTACGTTTTTAACCTATTTTGGGGTATAGCAAACACATCTTAA
>NZ_JAHLEC010000079.1 GCF_018861705.1 Clostridium psychrophilum
ACCTATGCTATCCTCAAGATAGAAAGCTCGAAGAAATTCTGGGGTGAAGTTGATATATGCATAAAAATGAACCTAGAATTAGCAATGGCTTGAGAGTTTCCGAGAGTACTAACCTAAATTTATAAGAGGTGTTTAAATGTATATTATCTTTCTTTCATTAATCTCCATATATTTATGCTACAAATTTGGTGATTGGGAAAATTGGGAGAAGTATTATCCTACAATACTTTTTTTTATTTTAAGTAGTGTATGTTGTGCCTTTTTAACATACAACCATCCCTTATGGCTTTATCCACCAACAATAATAAATCGTACCTTTACAGATTTGTTTATTTCAATAACTGTATATCCATGTACAATAATGATGTTTATTCCTCATTTACCAAAGAAAATATCAAAAATATTTTTTCATGTTTCTTATTATGTTGCCATTTATACAATTCCAGAATTTATTGCTGTTAAGTTAGGTCTTTTTATATACAATAACGGATGGGATATATGGCATACTTTATTATTTAATTATATAATGTTTCCAATAATAATTCTTCATTATAAAAAACCATTTTATGCCTGGGTTATTGCACTAGTAAGTCCACATATTTTATTTTATATTTTAAAAATACCCTATAGTATTATAAGATAAAAAAGTAGTAGAAATATATTTTCTACTACTTTTTCATCTTATTTATTTCATATTAACTGTTTTATAATATTTTGTACTCTAATTATGAACCCAAATATTTTTTTATTTTGTAAGCTGATTTCTGTCTTCCATTTGAGGCGGTTCTTCCATCCATTTATGTTCGATCATTAGTTTGCCACCTTTTTTTGCATAACCAAATGTATCCTTTGCAATGAGTGAAAGTTTAGTGTGTAAATCGCTTCTCATACTAAAAGATGTGCCTAAAGCATTATATCCAATGGCGGAGCTTGATATTAAGCTAGTTGTATACATCATAAGTTTATCTGAATAAGGTGTTGTAGTTGAATCTGTAGCTTTACCTGCCCATGTACTAGGTGGCTGAATATCACTTTGTAATAACACATCACTTAATTTAGAAATGATTTTTTTTGCTAATTCTTTACCTTCTAGAAAATATTTTTTGACATCTTTGTCTGTTGCAACTTGTGAAAATCCTGTCATAAGTTGCATACCAAAAATATTATCTTCAATAGCTTCATTAAGAAAACCAACCTCAATTGTATTTAATGATCGTGTTTCAGAAAAAGGATTATGTCCACTCATGTAATTTTTATCTTCAATAAATTCTACTTGTTTTGGCATAGTTACATATGGTGGCTTTGCAAGCACTCCTTTTCCTAATAGATAATTCGTTGACAAAACATAATATTTATTAGCAACATCGTAGTTAAGCTTTAATATATCTTGAACTTCTTTCATATATGACATAGCTGAAAATACAGCAGAATGGCCAAAATTTAATTTCATCATCTGACGAAGAACCATTATATTAAAAATGTCATCAAACAAAGGAAGTGCTCCCCTTACAATATCTCGTTCATCAAACCCTATTGGAATAACTACTTTTTCATTATTAAATACATTCACAATTTTATCCTTTACACTTTGTCCTTCAGTAATATAACTTGTTAATATGTTTTGAGCTTCTTTATCAATAGTTTTATCTTTCATAAACTCACATTTTATTAATGTTGCGCATGCTGATTGATAAGTCATCCATAATATACCTAGTTCTGATGAAGTTAATTGTATTTTTGCTTCAGTTGTCATTTATATCCCTCTTCCTTTTAAAATTTATAATATGATGTTAACAAAAAAATATACAAATGTATTTCAAATAAAATATTTCAATTTTTTTATACATATATATTAATATAACCCATTTATAAATATTCTACTCCTATGCATATTTTGTATTGTTGATTTTATTAATGCCTTTTCTAAGAAAATTGTAAAGTTTGGGATAATAAACTATATTTTAATCAATAAATATTCATAGTTTTCTTATTAAATTTCTGTTTACAAAGATATAGAAGACAATTGCATGCCTTCTTTTTTATTTCTCATTTACAAAAATCATCTAATATAGTATAAGTTTTATTGATTACAAAAAGATATTAAAGACCATCTATGTCCTATTTCTTAATCATAAATTTACAAATGTACTCTCCATTGATTAGTCCAATTGGCTTTCCATCATACTTTTCGCATATATTTAGATTTATATTTCTTATACAATTTTCACATGGAAATATAAAAGTGTTTTTTCTATATTTATTATCCAATGAGAAGATTTTATCAATCCTTTTAAATTCATTCATATCTACAACTCCTATAAATAATAATCTAACTTCAATGTCTTTAATATTTTAAAAAATATAGAAAGTATTCATTATAGAGGTAATGTAATTGTTTTCTATAAATAATTTGAAAAAGGCAGAGACATAAAAATCTCCTGCCTTTTCCCTTTGAATTACCTTGTTACATCTATTAAATCTACTATAGATCAACTTATTTCTATTTGCCATTATCTTAAAGTGTACAAATCGTCTCAAGTGCAACTTCAATCATATTTGTAAAAGTTGTCTGTCTTTCATTTGCAGTTGCAGATTCACCAGATATAAAATGATCACTTACAGTTAATAAAGCTAACGCATCAACTCCATACTTTGCAGCTATAGTGTATAGAGCTGCTGCTTCCATTTCTACTGCAAGGCATCCGAATTTAGCCCACTGCTTCCAGTCATTTGCATTGTCTCCATAGAAAGTATCTGAACTAAATACATTACCTACTTTAGGATCAAATCCCTTTAAAATAGCTATATCGTATGATTTCTTTAATAATTTAAAACTAGCAGTGGGAGCAAAATTGCTTCCATTAAATCTAATACTGTTTATATTAGAATCTGTAGATGCAGCCATAGCTATAACCAAGTCTCTTACCTTTACATTTTCTTGATATGATCCACAAGTCCCAACTCTAATTAGATTCTTAACTTTATAACTTTGAATTAATTCATTAACATAGATAGATATAGAAGGCATTCCCATACCTGTTCCTTGAACTGAAACTCTTTTACCTTTATATGTTCCTGTATATCCATACATGCCCCTAACTTCATTATAACAAATAACGTCCTTCAAAAAGTTTTCTGCGATAAACTTTGCCCTTAATGGATCACCTGGTAATAATATACTTTGTGCGATTTGACCTTCTTTTGCATTTATATGTGTACTCATTTTTTAGTACCTCCTGTATCTTATATGATTTATTTACAGTTCATTTTGTATTAATTCCCTTTTGGATATTGTTACACCTTTTTGCAGCAACATTATAATTATAAAAACGCCTATTACTATTATTGCTTCAAATGTATACAAATGTTTAAATATTTCTCCATAACTTTGTCCAGTTTCGCGATAACCTGCTATCATTTTTCCCCATACAAATGAAAGCACAAATCCACCTGAATTCCTTATAGAAGTGTATAATGAAAGTTTTTGTAATAAACCCTCCAGTGGTAAAATACTGGAGGGTTTATTAAACAAATATAAATACTCAGCATTTAAAACATCTTGTAATTATTGTCCCTTATAATAAGGTACACCATCAGCCTTTGGAGCTGTAGAATTTCCTACAAAAATGACTAAAATAATTAAGGTCAAAATGTAAGGTAGCATTGATAAAATTGACGGTGGAATCTGAATTATAGACGCGCTTCCACCAAGTATAACAACCAAAGCCTGAGCAAATCCAAAGAGAAGGCATGCAGCCATTGTACCCTGTGGTTTCCATTTTCCAAATATAACTGCAGCCAGTGCAATAAAACCTTGCCCTGAAATAGTAGACTGTGTAAAACAATTTACTACAGCCAAAGTCATTGCTGCTCCACCAAATCCTGAGAGCACCCCAGACGTAAATACAGACAAATACTTCACTTTAATTACATTGATTCCCAATGTATCTGCAGCAGCTGGATTTTCACCCACTGCTCTAATTCGTAATCCCCAACTTGTCTTATATAATACAAACCACATAATAAAAACGAAAAGGAAAACTATGGGTATGGTAAGTCTCACATTTAATGTTTTTAAAAGCAGGTTTGATGAATTTGTAGCATAGTTACCAAACAAAGTTGGCATTTGATTAGGAACCGTTTTTGTCATTGTACTTCCTTCAAATAATTTTCTTCCAAGAAATAGTGCAATGCCTGGTCCAAGGAAGTTAATTGCAACACCTGATATAGTCTGATCTGCCCTAAAAGAAATACATGCAACCGCATGTATTAAAGCAAGCAGTCCTCCTGCTAGTCCCCCAGCCAAAAAACCAAGCCAAGGACTCGCTGTGAAATAACCCACTGCTGCTCCTGCAAATGCTCCAATAGTCATCATTCCTTCAATACCGATATTTACCACGCCAGCATTTTCGGATATTACACCTCCAAGACCAGCGAACATTAACGGTGCAGAATACATAAGTGTAATACTTATTGCTAGTAATATACTAGTGACCATTTTTCACCCTCCTCTTCTTCATCTTTTCAGATATCATAGTAAACATAGAGGCTACTGCAACAAAGAACACAATAACACCAATCATTATATTAACTACCTCTGATGGTGCACCAAGGTTCATCTGTATTGTGCTTCCACCAAATTGAAGACCAGATAGAAGCAATGCTGTAAATATACATCCCACAGGCGAACTATTAGCCATTAGTGCCACAGTTATCCCATTGAATCCATATCCCGGCGCAGTTGCGAGAGTTACCAACGCATGAGGAAGAGAACCCGCCATTTGGAGAGCACCTGCAAGTCCTGCAAGTCCACCAGCAACAAACATAGTCAAAATGATATTTTTTTTGACACCAATTCCAGCAAATTCAGCAGCATCCTTGTTCAAACCTACTGCTCTGACCTGATAGCCAAATGTTGTTTTATACAATATGAACCATATAAGTATAGCGACAGCTATGGCTATAATAATGCCATAATTGATGTCAGTACCCAGTAGAATAGTAGATAATGTCTGATGGGAAGCTAAAAACGCTGCCCCCTGTTGTGTTTCTTTCCAATTTACAAGTAAATTGGTCCATGCATTATGTTGAATAGCAATAGAATATTGTGTATTCTTTATTCCAATTCCTGGTACTGATATTAGATAATTATTAAAGTATAATGCTATCCAGTTAAGCATGATAGTTGTTATAACCTCATGTATACCAAATTTTGCTTTAAGATATCCTGCGAAAGCTCCGTACAGACCAGCAGCAAGTATGGCCGCAAGCATTATTACGATTATATTTATACCTGGTGGCATTTTAAACATGCTACCAACTAAAACAGCCGTCATGGCTCCAACAAGATATTGTCCCTCAGCACCGATATTGAAAAGTCCTGTCTTAAATGCGAAAGCAACACTAAGACCTGTTAGAATATTGGGCATTGTCAAAATCATAACCTGAACCATATTTGATGGATTTGTGAAAATACTCGTTATCATCATAGAATAACAATCAAATGGGTTATACCCAGCAAATGCGAGTACAATGGCTCCTACTATAAAACCAAGCATAATAGCCAGCACTATTTTGGTAACTGCCTTATTCAGCAATTCAGCAATTTTATATTTCATTCTTTTTTTCTCCTCCCGCCATTAGAAGTCCTATTAGTTTCTCGTCGACTTCACCTTGCTTAAACTCTGCTACTATATGCCCATCATATAAAACGCATATTCTATCAGAAACGTTTAAGATTTCATCAAGTTCAAATGAAATAAGTAAAATTGAATGCCCACTATCACGATGCTTTACGAGGGTACTATGTACAAATTCTATGGCTCCTACATCAAGTCCCCGGGTTGGTTGAAATGCAACAAGTAGCTCTGGGTCGTTTGAAAGTTCCCTTGCAATTACAACCTTTTGCTGATTACCACCAGACAAATCTTTCACAGGTTTTGATGCACAGTCTTCCGGTCTAATATCGTATTCTTTGATAGAATCCTCGGTAAATTTATTTATTGCTTTTTCACTTAGAACAAAATGTTTAGAAAATTGTAATTTTTTATATTTTTCAGTTATAAAATTGTATTTAACCGGAAAATCAAGAATTAGCCCCCGTTTTTGTCTATCTTCATGTATGGTACAAATGCCATGTTCAATAACATTACGTGGCGATGTATTTTGCAATTCAGTTCCATTTATTGATATTTTTCCTGACTTCACCTTTTTAAGGCAAGTTATTGCTTCAACAAGCTCTTTTTGACCATTACCGTCAATACCTGCAATTCCAACAATTTCTCCTTTTCTAATGGACAAAGAAAAATCTTTCACCCTTTCTATTTTTCTGCTGTCTTCTACCGTAAGGTTATCAATTGTAAACACTACTTCTTCTGGCTTAGCTTTTGACTTTTTAACTTTCAAGTTAACTTCTCGTCCCACCATCATTGAAGCCAACTGCTGCTCAGTTGTATTCTTAACATCAACTGTGTCTATATATTTTCCACGGCGAATGATAGTGCAATACTGTGAGGATTTCTTAATTTCTTTTAACTTATGAGTTATAATAATTATTGTTTTACCGTCCTTAGTAAGATTATGCATAATATTAATAAGTTCATCTATTTCCAGAGGTGTTAAAACGGCGGTAGGCTCATCAAGAATAAGAATTTCTACGCCTCTGTACAATGCCTTCAAAATCTCAACCCTTTGTTGCATTCCCACAGATATATCCTCTATTTTTGCATCAGGATCAACATCAAGTCCATATGTTTCTGATAATTTTTTAACTTCACTTCGAGCTTTAGCAATATCCAAAATGCATCCGGCTTTAACTACTTCTTTCCCAAGCATAATATTCTGCACCACAGTGAACTTTCCTACAAGCTTGAAATGTTGATGAACCATACCAATTTTATGTTCTATGGCTACGTTAGGATTTTTCATTTCCACATTCTTGCCGTTAATCAATATTTCACCACTATCAAGTGTATAGAGGCCATAAAGGATGTTCATAAGTGTAGTCTTTCCAGCTCCGTTTTCACCCAGAAGCGCATGTATGCTTCCTTTAGTGATCTTTAGATTTATAGAATTTAATGCACAAAAATCATCAAAGTATTTATAAATTGACTTCATTTCCACAGCATATTGTTGTTGATCTTTCATGTTTTACCCTCCTTCTTTTTATACTTAAACATATACTTATATTATGCACAATAAATCATGAATTTCCATGATTTATTGTGCATAATTAAACTTATTTAATATTTTTGTAAAAATATTTTTTAATATAAAAAGACACTTTAATACATTTTTAAATGATTATTTTAATGTATTAATATACGTGTTAAATGTAGCCTTGTTGTAAGGAGGAACTATCTTTCCTGCCACAACATTTTTGTCAACCGTCTTTGTTTTGTCAAGAACGTCTTGACCACACATTTTTATAGCTTGTGCTGTATATGGAACTCCAACTCCATTCTCTTTAAGACCATAACTAAGTGTCTTTCCTCCAACATTTACTCCATCTTTAATTTGCTTTGAAACTGATTCTGTCACATTACTAACGTTTTTCAATGATGAAGTAAGCATATTGTTTGGTGCAAGATATGCTTGATCCATATCAACGCCTATACAAAGCTTATTTTCACTCTTTGCCTCAGCAACCATACCCTGTCCAACATTTCCTGCAGCAGTAAATATAATATCTACACCTTTAGCATACATATTTTGAGAAATTGCCTTGCCGAGAGACGAATCACTAAACGAATTTGCATATTGTACATTAACTGTAATAGTTTTTCCAAGCTGTTTTGCACCATAAGCAACGCCAGCTCTATAACCATAGTCAAATTGATCAATTACAGTTCCTGAAATTCCGCCGATAAATCCTACTTTGTTAGTCTTAGTCTTAAGTGCTGCAATATAACCAACAAGAAAAGAAGATTCTTGAGCCTTAAAAATTACACCAGTAACATTACTCTGATGTGGTGTCATTGCATCATCAATAACTGCAAATTTTACATTAGGATATGCTTTTGCAGAAGCTTTTACAGCATCCTCCATTAAATAACCAATTCCCCATACAAGGTTATACTTGTTGCTAGCAAACTGGTTCAAATTTGACGGATAATTAGAGCTCTGGACTGATTCCAAATACTTAACCTGAACTCCTTTATTATTTTTTGCAAATGATTGAAGTCCCTTCCATGATCCTTGATTGAAAGACTGATCATTAACTCCTCCTGTATCTGTAACCATGCCATCTTTAAATGTTGGTGTCGTTGCAGTTTTAGTAGCTGTTTTACCTGAACTTGAACAACCCGCAAATACCATAGTAACAACTGACATCGACATAATTAAACTGACTAGCTTTTTACATTTCATAAAGATCCCCCTTTTATTAATATATTACAGGCATAAACTGATAGATTAATGTACTAACCAGTTATCAGCCCGCTTAACTATTTAATTATATATTTCTTTACTTCTTTTGCATAGTAAACTATAAATAATATTTAATTTATAGTTTACTATGTTTTTAAAGTTCGAATATCACATGTACTTTTTCTTACGACCAATTTAGGTTCAACGATATTGCATCTCCAAGGTAATTTATTATTTATTATCCTTTCAATTAAAAGTTGAACTGCTTTTCCACCCATTTGATGAATAGGTAACGCAATAGTTGTTAATGGCACATAAAGCATCTTTGAAAAAAAGATATCATCAAATCCCACCACAGATATTTGATTAGGAACAGTAATGCCCTTATTTTTTAAGCATTCAAATACTCCATAAGCCATCATATCATTGAAGACATGTATAGCAGTTATACTTGGATCAATATTTAAGATTTTTTCAGCACCAATACGTCCTGATTCTATGTGATAATTTCCTTCTACTACAAGTTCTTTTCTGAACTTAAGCCCACTTTCCTTAAATGCCGTTTTAAATCCTTCTAGTCTGTATTTTGTAGCTTCTAAATGGGACGGCCCTGTTAGACAACCCACGTTTCTGTGTCCCAATTCAATAAGATGTCTGGTTGCAAGATAGCTTCCCATTTTGTGGTTTCCGATCACACAATCGGACATAATTAAAGGATCGGATCTTTCAACTAAAACAACTGGAAGTATATGGTTTTCCAAAAACGTTTCAATTAACGACAAGTTCTTATCATTAATGTCCTGTGAAAGGGTCATAATAATACCATCTACGTTTTTACTTACCAATATACGAAGATATCTCATAGTCAATTCATAACTGTCTTCTGTATCACAAAGCATGATATTAAAACCATATTCTGCTGCCTTTGCACTAATACCTTTTGAAAGCTCTGAAAAAAATGGATTTGATATGTCTGATACGATAAGTCCCAAAGTTTTGCTTTCTTTTTTAACAAGGCTAATTGCAGTTTGATTAGGAATATAGTTAAGTTCCTGAGCAACCTTTTTAATTATATGCTTTGTCTTGCTACTAACCCGTGTTGTTTTGTTGTTTAAAACAAGTGAAACTGTTGTGATTGAAAACCCAGTCTTAACTGCAATGTCTTTTAGTGTCACATTCATATTAACCTCTATCTATTTAGTTTGTAAAACGTTTACTTATTGTAATAAACTCCTAATATAAATTACTGTTAGATAATTGTTATACTAGTGGTAAAACGTTTTACCTTGTAATAATATCACCATTTTATGTAATTGTAAACATCTTTTTTTGAATATTCTAAAAATAGCAAATCTGTCATTTTAAATATATTTTAAATTTTATTTCTAGTTCCTTACAAATAAAAAAGTTCTGTGAATTATATATTATATGATGTCTATATTAATTGGCCTAATAGTAATAGTATTAGTATTAGTATATCTAAAAAAAGCAACACTATTTATTACATTTTCTTTGTAATAAATGGTGTTGTTTTTACCCTTATGCTATTTGATATTACCTGCCCCTGAACTTTGTGGTCCATAAATCGGAGGTCTCCTAGTGTTCTTTTGCTGTGAAGATTTTGATTTTTTTTCTTCAATAATCTTTTTCATTATTTCAATGTTTTTGTTTATATCATTTTTCATATCATTACCTACTTTTTATTTATTTTTTATATTCTTATAATACGTTTTAACCCACTATGCTCCAAAATAATATTCATAATAAATATTTTCTAAGTATAGTTCATTCTTTTACTAATTTATTATACCCTAAAAACATTCCTTTGAGTATAACCTATAATTAATATATTTTTCACTCTGAAATGTCGTTAAATATTCCATTTCAATTTATCAATTATATAAATGAGACTTTTTCCTATTCCCATAAGCCTTGAGTTAATTTTTCAATTTCTTTGCGCCTTTTTTTAGTTTCTTCTATATCAATAAAAATCTTATTGTTTTCAAAAATTAGTACATCCCCTTCTTTAACTTCAGAGGGTAAATTAATTTTCAAAATATTTATCATAGCTTTATCTTCTTTTTCACATACAGCATAAAATCCCTCAAATCTATCAATAATTGCCTTCATCTAATTACCTCCTGCACATATATTACAAGGATCTGTGTGTCCTGAACTTATTGCTTCTTGTTTTGATCCTTCTAAAATTGTTTTACTTCTTTTTAACGTGCTGCAATTTTTATCATAGTGATATGACTTTCCCTTTTGCGTAAAATAAACCTTCTTAATATTTACATTGCTTGAAATCTTTGTTTTTGTAATTGGTATATTAACTACATTCTTTGATGAAGTATTTAACTTGCTAACAACTGTTCCAGTTCCATTATAAGTATAACTTCCTGGCTTTACGTTAAAAGTTATATCATTACCATTACTAGTTGCAACTATTGTTCCACTTTCATCCGTCCTATATACTTTAATACCTTTATCCTGCAATTTCTCCATTGTCGACTTATGAGGATGTCCATAACTATTTCCTTTACCTACTGAAATAACTGCATATTTAGGGTTTACTTTATCTAAAAAAGCCTGTGAAGTTGAAGAATTGGAACCATGGTGTCCTATCTTAATCACATCAGCACTTACATCAAACCCTTTTGATAGCATTTCATTTTCAGATATATCCTCTGCATCTCCATCAAACATAAAGCTATTATTGCCAAAAGTTACTCTAATTACAATTGAATAATTATTTAAATCTTCATATCCACTACTATTAGGGGCTAAAATGGTAGCTGTTGCACTACCTACTTTAAACGTCTGCTCAACTATCGGTAGAGTAACTTTCATTCCCTTAGCTTTAATTGCACTTACTACATCTTGAAATGTCTTAGTATTCGACGTAACCTTTGGCATATAAATTTTGCCTACTTGAAAACTTTTTATTACATAATCGAGTCCTCCAATGTGATCTTCGTGAGGATGAGTCCCTACAATATAATCCAGCTTTGTAATACCTTGTTCTGATATATAATTTTTAACAGTATTTGAGTCTTCATTATTTCCTGCATCTATTAACATTGAACTTGAACCTTGCTCTATTAAAATACTATCTGCTTGTCCCACATTTATATAATGAACTTTTAGATTACCGTATGTGCTCTTTTTATTATCAACTGATATTGTATTTTTAATAGGTTGATGTGCTTTCTTAGTTGTACTCTGATTTGATTCTGCTGGCCTTGATAAAACTGTTTTTTTACTATTTTCAGATATACTTGAGCAACCAATCAAACTAAAAATAAGCATTAATCCCAAAATAGAGCTTAGATACCTTTTCATGTTTCTCATTTAAATCCCCTTATAACCAGTTTATTTACATTAATCTTAAAATAAGATTATCATACCTATATTTATATTCAAGCATTTACATAACTGCTAATACATTAATCTTTATGGTTAAATAATGACAATATAATTAAAACATTCTATTGTCATTATTCAACAAATATCTGCAAATATCCTTCAATTTTTATGTAAACAATTAAATTATTCCGCATGTTTTGATAAATAGATAATACTTATACATTTAAAAATAAAATCCGCAAAAAAATAGGTCCCTAAGTAATTGGGGGCCTATTTTTTTATTATAAACTATTAAATGAGTGTGACCAATTATTATCTTTGAACGTTTGATGCTTGCAATCCTTTTACTCCATCTACTACATCAAATTGTACTTCCTCACCCTCATGTAAATTCTTTCTTGCTCCCTCTTCCTTTATTGATGAATGATGGACAAATACATCTTCACCATTTTGAGCTGATATAAACCCATACCCTCTCTCACAATCATACCACTTTACTATACCTGTTTTCATGATTTTTCCCTCTTTCACTTCTATATTTAATATAGCTTTTCTAAAAATAAATACTTTGATAAAGGTGCAAGAATACATATTAAACGTAAATTAATCAAATATAACGCAAGTATTTATAATACTTATATTTGGCTTATTTATTATGTGATAATTTAGAACGTTTGGTGAATTTGTCATTATTTGTATCTATTTTTACACCATTTTCAATGCCTATATTGCCACCATTTTGTGGAAACATTTTTCTTAATTCAGCATTAGTTTTTTTATCAGATTTCATATGGCTTTTATTATTGTCCATAAATACCCCTCCTTATTGTTGTTACATAATATTAATATAACCTTAATATCATAAAAATATATGTTATAAAAAAGTTACTATAAATGGTACAAATAAGGTACAGAATTAAAATTCTGTACCTTATTTGAAAAACATTTAATTTTAATAAGCCCTTTGATCCCCATTTAAAATTTTTAATGTATTTTTATTATCTTTGAAATTAATTTTAAAATCATTTAGGCAACACAAAAAAAGTCGAACAGTTAGTATTCGGCTCTGAATTTTTGCTTGATTTACATTGCATATTATAACTCATTTGTTAAAGCGGCTCAGGAGATGATTTAACTAGTATATGACTTTCCAATTATTGTTCACTGTTGCTTTAATGGTTTTTCTTTCAAAAATATAATTTGCTATTAGTTCAGCGACATCTATAGGTATATCTTTAATGACAGTTTTCCCTTTAAACATTAAATAATTGCCACCACCACCTGCTCTGTAATTATTCATTACCACATCATAGTCTCCATCCATTTTAAGTGGATAGTTTTTATAATTAATTTTCGTTACTCTAGATTTTATAGGTTTTGAAATATCTATAACATAATCTATTCCTTCCCACATATCATAATTATAATGTTGAAGTTTAAAACGACCACCAGCCTTGCTTACTTCTATTTTGCCATTAACCAAACTAAAATATTCTGCTGTTTTTTCTAAAGCTTCTTTAATATCATAGCCCTTTAATCTAATTACCTTTAGTGTGTTCGGATATTTATAATTTGATATTATATCCCTCATAGTAACATTATGATTAAATCCCTTACATTGATTATCAAAAATAGCTATATTAGATATATCAACCTTTGCTGCATCCATCTGGATATTATTTATAAATTCAGTAAAAGCATTATCTTTAAGCCTTGCTTTCATCGGATCTTTAATAAGCATGTCACCCTCTATTTGTCCCATAGGAATATCAAGCCATGCTTGTGTTGCTGTTTCTATAGTTCTTATAGAATTCAAAATTCTTTTATCAACATCCCTGTCATTTGCATCAATAATTGAGGACATCTTTTTATGTATAGACCATTTGCCAGAGCTTTTAACAAAATCAATTGATATTTTACCAATGCAATTACCATTATAACCTGGCTGAACAACTAGAACACCGTTTATGCATAAATTTTCTATAACTCTATGTTGATGCCCCGTTAAAAGCACATCTATATTACTAACTTTAGTGCATAATTCATAGCCTTGATTTTCTCCTGTAAGTTTTTCCGATGGATTGCCAGTTTCTAAATCTCTTTCAAAGCCACCATGATAGGCCACAATATTTATATCTGTAGCTTCTTGTTTTCTCATTATATTAAGCCATTTATTGGCACTTTCTACTACATCATTAAAATCTAAGTCTTTTATTGTTTCGGGATTTTCCCAGTTAGGAATATACTTTGTCGTTAACCCTAAAATACCTACTTTTAAACCATTATCAAGTACTTTAATAATGTATGGCTTATTAGTAAAACTTTCCCCTGTAGCTTTTTTTGTAATATTAGCGCATAGCCATGGAAAATTTGAAGCTTTAATTGCATTTTCTAAATAATCCCTACCATAATTAAATTCATGATTACCAACCACAGCAGCATCAAATCCGATAATATTCATGGCTTCAATCATTGGATTCGGCATATTATTACTTATTTTAGCATGAAAATATGTAAGAGCCGTCCCTTGAAGCATATCTCCATTATCTATAAGTAAAGTGTTTTGATTTACTTTTCTCTCCGAAGAAATTATAGTGGATAAAATTGCAAGACCACAATCTGAATAGGAATTATCTGAATAATTTATAGGTAATACAGTCCCATGAACATCACTTGTTTCTAATATTGTTAATTTAAATTTTTCGTTAATACACATATTAAGCTCTCCAATCAAAAGATAAGTAATCCCAATAATTAATCTTATCATAAAATAAGTATATATAGCAATAAATCAGTTATCCATTTCATCAAGATATATAATATATAATTGCTTACTAATATATGATAAAAATGCATAAGATACAATTTTATGAATCATTCCTAACATCATTGATAATTATATTTTATATGCTAACAACATGTACATGCCAAAATTCATCAACCCATAGTCCTACTACTCTAACTGGAAGGCCCCATGATTTTACTATATGTGTGGATGCTGCTATATCCATAAAATGTTTGCAGTCACAAACAGGATTTGCAGCACAATCATAATGTCCTACTATGGCAACTATATTAGAGTTATGAGCTGTTATTGAAATTATAACCTTTTCTCTTAATCTTTCATTCTCAACCCATTGTCCTTGAGATAATGTTTTATCCATTCCTGGTTCTGTAATTAAATCCACATAATCCACCTCAAAGTTTTCTTGTAACCACTTTATTACAGGAATTTGGATTCTACCATCAATACAGCTTAGTGCGGTTCCAAATTTTTTTTTCATTATTCACCTTCCCTTTATATTTTGATAGTGTAAACACTATCTTTGCTTTATTTATTTGAAACCTTGCTATTGCAAGGGTTATAACTGTTTTTAATATAAAAAACAATGACCCCCTCTCTTTTGGTATAAT
>NZ_JAHLEC010000080.1 GCF_018861705.1 Clostridium psychrophilum
ATTGAAATTTTCATATTAATTTACAATATTTTCAAGAGGCATAGCCTAAAATTTGAAATAGCTTAACTCCTACCGGAGAAAATATAGCTTTTTGTGGCTTAATCATTATATAAATTAAGAATCAAATAATGTATTTAATTATAAAACACAATGACACACAAAATAATCCATAACATTAAAATAAATAATCCATAACATTAAAATAAATAATCCATAACATTAAAATAAATATTGACAATCATAAACTAAAGATGTATCATGTTAAACAATATCAATGAACAGAAATAGTAGATAAGGGAATTAAGTTTAAGCGAATCCGGAATAGTGAAAGCTGGGTACTGTAGCCGTTATTGAATGGGTCTGCGAGATGTGATGCGAACTAGTAGTAGCATTAACCGGAGTGTCTACCGTTATATGGACAGGGTATCGAGAAATCCGTGCCTGACAAAGATATTTATTTAGGTGGTATAACGAAATTTTGCATTTCGTCCTTTCATAGGATGAAGTGTTTTTATTTTTTTGTGACTAAATAACTAATATGGGTGGCACCGCGGTCACTTCGTCCCATTAAACAGATGAAGTGTTTTTTTGTACAAAAAAATAGAGGGGTGATGATAATATGGTTAATTTAACTCAGAAAGAATTTAATAACAAGAAATCTTCGAAAGTGATTTTTCCGATGTTCACTAAAATCAATGGTGATGAACTTACACCAGTAAATATCTATTATAAATTAAAAGGGAAATATAAATTTCTACTTGAAAGTGCTTTATCTTCTAAAGAGGAATCAAGATATTCCTTTATGGGTAGCAACCCATATATGATATTAAGTAGCCGAGGTGAAAATGTAACTATAACAAAAGGAAATGAAATTAAAGAGAAAACAGGTAAGATATTAGATTTTGCAGAAGGTCACTTACTTAAAAAATATGATAAGAATGACTTAGACCTACCTTTTATTGGAGGCGCAATTGGTTATATTGGTTATGATGTAGTACGACAATATGAGAAATTACCCGACAATAACTCAGACGAACTAAATTTACCAGAAACCTGTTTACTTTTTTATAAAGAATTTATATGTTTTGATCATTTTAAAAACACATTAATGTTAATTCATAATGTGTTCCCGGGCGAAGATGAGGATTATGATACTGTTATAACTAAATTGAATACTATGATATCGATGATTAATGAAGAGATCGTACATCATAAATTAGTTGAAAATTCGCAAAATAATAAAGTGATTTCTAATTACAAAAGAGAGGATTTTTGTAACCTTGTTGATACAGCAAAAGAGTATATAACATCAGGTGATATTTTTCAAGTAGTCTTATCTCAAAGATTTAAAGTTAAAAATACCATAGACCCTTTTGAAATATATAGGAAACTGCGCCGTAGCAACCCGTCCCCTTATATGTTTTATATAGATTTTGAAAAATTTAAATTAGCTGGAGCATCACCTGAGAGTTTGGTTAAAGTTAAAGGTAACGTGGTAATGACTAATCCCATTGCCGGCTCAAGACCTAGAGGTAATAATGCAAAAGAAGATCAGCTATTAAAAGAAGAATTGTTAAACGATGAGAAAGAACTTGCAGAACATTTAATGCTAGTGGATCTTGGTAGAAATGATATAGGAAAAATAA
Organism: Clostridium psychrophilum; assembly: GCF_018861705.1. GTDB lineage: Bacteria > Bacillota > Clostridia > Clostridiales > Clostridiaceae > Clostridium_AD > Clostridium_AD psychrophilum. The sequence goes on from NZ_JAHLEC010000080.1 coordinate 1,647, forward strand.
GTGAGTTTGGATCTGTAAAGCTAGATAAATTTATGAAGGTCGAAGCCTTCTCTCACATAATGCACATATGTTCAAAGGTGTCAGGTACTTTAAAAAAAGAATTAAATTGCTTTGATGCACTTAAGTCTTGTTTACCAGTAGGAACAGTATCTGGAGCCCCTAAGATAAGAGCAATGGAAATCATTGATGAACTAGAAAATACAAGACGTGGTATATATTCAGGTGCTATTGGTTCTTTCTCCTATGACGGTAATATGGATACTTGTATAGCTATAAGAACAATAGTATTTAAGGATGATTTTGCTTATGTTCAAGGCGGTGCTGGAATAGTTTATGACTCTGTACCTGAGACAGAATACACTGAAACCATGAATAAAACTATGGCATTAATGGAGGTATTATAATGATTTTAATAATAGATAATTATGATTCCTTTACTTATAATTTATATCAGTATGTAGGTGAATTGTATAAAGACGTAAAAGTTTTAAGAAATGACAAATTTACAATAGAAGGATTAAAAAAATTACCACTAGAAGGTATTATTATTTCTCCTGGACCAGGTAGACCAGAAAATGCAGGTTTAAGTGTTGAAGTAATAAAAGCTTTTGAAGGTGCAATACCAATTATGGGTATTTGTTTAGGACATCAAACTATAGGTTATGCCTATGGTGGAAAAATTATAAAGGCACCAGAAATAATGCATGGGAAAACTTCTATCATTAACCATAATGAAAAAGGATTGTTTAGTGGTTTAAAAGACAATCTAAAAATAATGAGGTATCATTCTCTAATTGTTGAGAAATTTAGCTTACCAAAAAGTTTAGAAATTACCGCACAAACAAAAGATGGATTAATAATGGCAATAAAGCATAAAGATTTTCAGATATATGGGTTGCAGTTTCATCCCGAATCAATATTTAGTGAGGGAGGAAAAGAAATAATAAAAAATTTTGTGGAGGTGATTTGTAATGTTAAAGATGATAATAAGTAAAATTATATCTAAGCAAGATTTAACAGAAAAAGAAGCTTTTTCTTTCATGAATGAAATTATGAAAGGCACCGTAACGCAAGCTCAAATTGGAGGTTTCCTTGTTGGTTTAAGAATGAAAGGTGAAACAATCGAGGAAATAACTGGTTGTGCAAAAGCCATGAGAGATAATGCAAAACATATAACTTTAATTAGTGATTATGCCATTGATACATGCGGAACTGGTGGTGATGGAGGAAAAACTTTTAATATATCTACCGCCTGCGCTATAATTGCATCAGCCGGTGGGATAAAAGTTGCTAAACACGGTAATCGAGCTGTTTCTAGCCAAAGCGGGAGTGCAGATGTACTCACTGAGCTTGGAATTAATATAAATGTAGAACCAAATGTTGCAGCAAGATTAATTGAAGAAAAAGGAATGGCTTTCCTATTTGCTCAAAACTACCATTCAGCCATGAAAAATGCAGCTTTGCCAAGACGTGAAATAGGCACTAGAACTATTTTTAATATCTTAGGTCCCTTAACTAATCCTGCTTTTGTGAAGGGCCAGGTGCTTGGCATTTTCAGTAAAGATTTAACCAATCCAGTTGCTCAAGTTCTAGGAAGGCTTGGATCGGAGAGAGCACTTGTAATTCATGGTGAAGATGGTCTAGATGAAATAACCACTACAGGTTTCACCTATGTCAGCGAATTAAAAGATGGATTTGTTACTGATTATAAAATATATCCAGAAGATTACGGTATCAAAAGGTCAGTTCTTAAAGATATAAGTGGTGGCACTGCTAAAGAAAATGCAGGTATCATACTAAATATACTAAAAGGGAAAAAAGGACCTCAAAGGAATATTGTAATAATAAATGCAGCTGCAGCTTTATATATAGGTAAAAAATGTGAAACTATTAAAGATGGAGTATCAATGGCAAAAGAATTAATTGATTGCGGCAAAGCCCTACATCAATTAGAGGAGCTTAGATTATCATGAATATATTAGATAAAATAGTTGAAAATAAGATTATTCAAATTAAAAAAGAAAAGATTCAAAAGCCATTACAAAGTTTAATTAATATAGAATGTAGAATAGTAAGAGATTTTGAAAAAGCACTTAATGGAAATAACCTATCCATTATAGCTGAAGTAAAAAAGGCTTCTCCATCGAAGGGACTTATTGACCCAAATTTTGATCCTGTAAAAACTGCATTAAACTATGAGAAATATAGTGTTGACGCTATATCAGTCTTAACTGAGAAAAAATATTTTTTAGGAGACGATAAAAATATAAGGTTAGTTAAAGAAAATGCATCTATGCCTGTATTAAGAAAAGATTTTATTATAGATAAGTATCAAATATATCAATCTCTTTTTCTTGGTGCTGATGCTATTTTGTTAATTGTAGCAGTACTTAAAGATAAACTAAAATCTTATTATGAACTTGCAACCTCCCTAGGACTTCATTGCCTAGTAGAAGTTCATAATAAAACTGAAATTGAACTTGCATCAGAATGTGGATGCAAAATAATTGGAATAAATAATAGAGATTTGAATAATTTTAATGTCGATATCTATACTACAGAAAAACTAATGAAATATATACCAAAATGTAAAACTATAGTATCTGAAAGCGGAATAAAATCCATTAGCGATGTTAATTACTTAAAATCAATTGGAGTAAGTGCAGTACTTATTGGTGAATCCTTTATGAGAAATCCAGCTAGCGTGTCTTCCTTTCTTATGGCATGCCATGACTAAAATTAAAATTTGTGGAATTAGAAGGTTAAAAGACATTGAGTATCTTAATGAACTCCTACCGGATTATGCTGGATTCATTTTTGCTAGTAGCAAACGACATGTAGATAAGGAACATGCGTACGATTTAATAAAAAATTTGCATAAAAGCATTCAAAAGGTTGGAATTTTTGTTGATGAAAAACCAGACGTGGTACTAGAAATTGCCGATAAATTAAAACTTCAAGTTCTCCAATTTCATGGTCACGAAAATCAAGAATATATAAATAAATTTAATGGATACAAAATTTGGAAAGCATTTAAAATTAGCAATGCTTTGAGTATTTCTAAACTAAACAATTACAAATGCTCGAAATTTCTCTTGGATAATACCTCTTCTGGTTCAGGAAAAAACTTCGATTGGAATTTAGCTGAGAAAAAAGTTGACGGTCAAAACATAATATTAGCCGGTGGATTAAATAGTGAAAATGTAGAACAAGGAATTATAAAATTTAAACCTTACGGGGTTGATGTGTCTAGTGGAGTAGAAGTAAATGGGTTTAAAGATTACGACAAAATAAAAGAATTTATTAAGAAAGTGAGGGAATTATAATGAAAGGTAGATTTGGACAATACGGTGGACAATATGCACCAGAGACAGTAATGAATGCAGTTATAATACTTGAAAAGGAATTTGAAAAAGCAATTGCAGACCCTGAATTTATAGCTAAATATAAATATTATCTTAAGGACTACGCAGGCCGCGAAACTCCGCTATATTATGCAGAACATCTTACAAAAAAATTAGGTGGAGCAAAAATATATTTAAAAAGAGAAGATTTAAACCATACAGGGGCTCATAAAATTAATAATGCCATAGGACAAATACTTCTTGCAATAAGAATGGGTAAAAAAAGAATAATAGCAGAAACTGGAGCAGGTCAACATGGGGTTGCGACTGCTACTGTAGCCGCAATGTTCGGCCTTGAATGTGAAGTATTTATGGGTGAAGAAGATATAAAAAGACAGTCTTTAAATGTATTTAAAATGAAGATGCTAGGAGCTAAGGTAACCTCAGTTACTACAGGCACGGGCACATTAAAAGATGCTGTTAATGAGGCTCTCAAAAACTGGGTTGGTAATGTAGATGATACTTTTTATGTTGTTGGCTCTACCGTGGGATTACATCCATATCCCACTATGGTTAGAGATTTTCAAAGAGTTATTGGAGATGAGGCAAGAAGACAGATATTAGAAAAAGAAAATAGATTACCTGATTACATAATAGCATGTGTTGGTGGTGGGAGTAATTCTATGGGCATTTTCTACCCTTTCATTGAGGATAAATCTGTAAAGCTTGTTGGAGTTGAAGCAGCAGGCAAAGGATTGGATACTGATAAGCATGCTGCAACTATAACTAAGGGTAATGTCGGTATCATTCACGGAATGAAAACATACGTGCTTCAAGATGACGATGGTCAAATAATGCCTGTATATTCGATATCTGCAGGTCTTGATTACCCTGGGATAGGGCCTGAGCATGCTTATCTACATGATACACATCTCGCTCAATATGTCTGTGCTACAGACGATGAAGCAGTTAATGCATTTATGGAGCTCACTAGAGTTGAGGGAATTATTCCAGCTATAGAAAGTGCTCATGCAGTTAGCTATGCTATGAAACTCGCACCAACATTACCTAAGGATAAAATAATTATTATTAATCTTTCAGGACGTGGCGATAAGGATATAAATACAATTGCACAATTAATGGGGGTAAAACTATGAATAGAATAGTTAAGAAATTTGATTATCTTAAATCAAGAAACGAAAAAGCCTTTATACCTTTTATAACAGGAGGAGATCCTAATTTAGATACCACCTTAGAATTAGTTCTAACTCTTGAAAAAGCTGGAGCTGATATAGTAGAAATAGGCATTCCATATTCTGATCCTATGGCTGATGGTCCTGTAATACAAGCTTCTTCTACTAGAGCTTTAGCAAATGGTACTAAAGTACGTTCTATTATGGACAAGGTTAGCGAAATACGAGAAAAAACACAGATTCCACTAGTATATTTACTTTACTACAATTCAATATTTAAATATGGTGATGTAAAGTTTTTTGAAAAGTGTAAGGAAGTGGGTATTGATGGATTAATTATTCCAGATTTACCACTCGAGGAGAGATCCGAAGTAATAAAAATAGCAGATAAATACGATATTTGCATAATTCCGATGGTCGCTCCAACATCACATGATAGAATTAAACCAATAACTAATCATGGAAAAGGCTTTGTATATTGTGTTTCCGTAAATGGAGTAACAGGAACAAGGCAAAAACTTAATACAGACATTAAAGAATACATGGATTTAATTAAAACCTACACTGATATGCCTAAAGGTCTTGGTTTTGGAATTTCTAATGCTGAAATGGCCAAAGCCTATGCTCCATATTGTGAAGCTATTATTGTTGGAAGTGCAATAATAAAATTGATTGCAAAGGGTGGTACAAAAGATGAAATACTAAAAAGAGTATATGATTTTGCTTTAGATATAAAAGCTGCAATAAATTGAACTATAAAAAAGCTGTTGATTTCTCAGCAGCTTTTTTATTTATGTTAAATCATTAGTACATGAGTTAACTATGATACATTAGCTAATAAATTTAATCATTTATACTGTGTCTTCATTTACCATATTTACTATATATTTGTACAATGTTATTCACTACCTCATCCATACTTCTAATATTTATTACCTCATGGTCGCAATATCTTTTATATAATGAATTTCGCTCCTTAAACAATCTATAAAGCTTAGTTGAATCCTTTGCAAGTAAGGGTCTACCATCGACATCTATATCAGTTACTATATTTTCAATAGGACGATTGATATAAATTATGATTCCATTTTTCTTTAGATTTAACATGTTTTGATGTCTTTTAATTACACCACCACCAGTTGAAATAATTATAGCATTTTTTTCTGATAAATAAGCTACTGCAGTAGATTCTAAGTCTCTAAATACAGTTTCACCATCTTTAAATATTTCACCGATAGTAAGATTTGTACTAGTTTCGATATAGGCATCTATATCTATAAATGTCATCTTTATTCTTTCTGAGAGCATTTCTCCTATTGTACTTTTACCACAACCCGGCATTCCAATTAAAACTATATTTTTCATTGTCTAATTTGCTACTTTCTTTTCTAATTCATCATAAATGTCATCAATTATGCTCTTTGGGATCTTAATATCATTCCAAATTTCCTGAGCAGCAATGCCTTGACCAACTAGCATATAAAGACCATTAACAGCTTTTAGCCCTGCATCCTTCGCATACTTTAAAAATAGAGTTTCCTTAGGGTTGTAAACCATATCTACAGCACTTTCGAACTTACTAATGTATTTCTTTTCAATTGCTGAATTATTTAAGTTAGGGTACATTCCAAGAGGTGTACAGTTCACAACTATGTCTGCTTGTTTAATTCCTTCTATTTCATTATAGGAAATCAATTTACAAGAATTAAATTTACTATTTTCTTTGAGCTTTAAGACATTTCTTGTTACTACAGTAATTTGATTAATCCCATTATTCAATAAATACTGTACCATAGTAACAGCTACTCCACCATTACCGAATATTACAGCTTTTTTATTTTTCACTTTTATATCATTTTTATCAAAAAGCATTCCTATTCCAAAGTAATCTGTATTATAACCAATAGTCTTGCCTTTTTCAAACTTTATTGTGTTTACAGCTCCTATCGCTTTTGCCTCTGCACTAATCTCATCAAGGTACTTCATAATTTCAATTTTATAAGGTATAGTTACATTAATACCTCTTGGCTTAATAACCTTAAACCCTTCCATCGCTACTTTAACATCTTTTTTTTCAAGTTCAAACAAATGATAATACCCTTTCATGTTTAGCTTGTTAAATACCATTGAATGTATTTGTGGAGAAACACTATGTGATAGTTTTTCTCCAAGTAAACCATATAACTCTGACATAAATTTTCCTCATTTCTTAACATGATTTTTGTAAACATTATTCAATATTGATAATTTCGCTTCTATAATTACCAAGTATCTTAAAATAACGACTATTTTTTTTAATTAACTTAATTGAAGATATAATCTTATCCTCATTTATATTTCCCTCAAAATCTATATAAAAGAAATATTCCCATGGTTTATCCTTTATTGGTCTCGATTCAATTTTCAAAAGATTTATATTATTCTCTGCAAAATGTTTTAAAACATGATATAGAGAGCCTGCTTTGTGAGTGGTTGATAAAACTAAACTAATTTTATTACTTTCAAGCGTTGACTCCATATCCTTTCCAATGACAACAAACCTAGTCATATTTGTTGCATTTGAATTTACATTCTTTTGAAGTATTTCTAAATCATATATTTCTGCTGCCTTAGTGCTAGCTATTGCAGCCAATGTTTTGTCATTTCTATCTTTAACCAATTCTGCACTTTTAGCAGTACTCTTATAAGGGATAAGTTTCCAACTTTTATAACCTTTTAAAAATTCCATGCTTTGTTCTAGTCCTTGCGGATGAGAATAAACTTCTTTGATATTATCTAAGGTTGAGCCTTTAATTCCCATTAAATTTTGACTTATTTTGAGATATTTTTCTCCCGTTATATAAAAGTCATATTTTTTAAGAAGATCATAAACCTCAGATATTGCTCCCGTTGAAGAATTTTCTATAGGAATAACACCATAATTTATTTTTCCATACTTTAATTCCAAAAATATATCTTCAAACTCACTTATTGCTTTTGTGTCCACCTTTTCGCCAAAATACTCCTTTAAAGCCTGTTCGCTAAATGAACCTGTAACTCCATAAAATCCAACAGTCATTTGTTTAGATGTAGGCAAAACTTGTTCTCTATTTAAAGTTTTATTTTGAAACCCTCTACTTATTTCCATAACAGATTCGAAGAATTCTTCTACCTCTAAAAACAAATCCTTATTTTTAACTAGATTTAAATTTTTCTTTATAACTGCCTTTTCTCGTGTCTTGTTTAAAATTGCAATGCCATTTTTCTTTTTATATTCAGCTACCTTTAGAACTGTTTCCATACGATTCTCAAATAATGAAACAAGACTAGAATCAATTTTATCAATTTGATTTCTCAAATCATCTATGTCAAAATCATTCAAATTACTCATTAAAACACCTCCTCAATCATCTTCGTCGAAGCTATTCATCTTCTTTCCTTTTGAAATGTTGTTAAATAAAATCTAAAATACTCATTGCAGCGCAAGCTTCAATGACTGGTAGTGCTCTTAAAACTATACATGGGTCATGCCTACCTGTAACAGATATTTCTGAATTTTCACCAGTTGCCATATCAACAGTATTCTGAGTTTTTGCTATGGATGGTGTTGGTTTCATTGCAACTCTAAAAACTATTGGCATTCCATTAGAGATGCCACCATTAATTCCACCATTGTTGTTAGTTTTTGTTAATACTCTTACATTATCTATATAAGGTTCATCATTAGCTTTACTTCCTCTAAGTGTTGTTATTTCAAAACCCAGACCAAATTCTACACCTTTTACTGCAGGAACAGAAAACAACAATTGAGATAGATTACTTTCTATAGAATCGAAAAATGGTTCACCTAGTCCACAAGGTACATTTAATATAGCGACTTCAATTATACCTCCAACCGAATCAGTTTCTTCCTTAGCTTTTAATATAAAGCTCTTCATTTCTTTTCCTTTCAAGTCATCAATCACTGGGAAATCTTTATGTAGAACATCGGCTAAGGTCTGTATCTCTAAATTAACGCTATCAAAATAGTTGTCATGCACATTCCCAATACTTAGAATATGACTTCCTATTACAATTCCCTTGTCGAAAAGTATTTGTTTTGCAACAGCCCCCGCAAAAACAAGTGGAGCTGTAATTCTTCCTGAGAAATGTCCTCCACCTCTGTAATCGTTAAAACCTGAATATTTAACTTTTCCGGTGAAATCTGCATGACCAGGTCTTGCTAAATCCTTTAATTTGTCATAATCTTTTGAATTTTGATTTTCGTTAAAAATTACACCACAAAGAGGTGTTCCTGTGGTATATCCATTAAAATACCCACTTAAAATCTCGACCTTGTCTCCCTCGAATCTTTTAGTTGAAAATTCATCGCGCCCTGGAGCCCGTCTTTGCATTTCACCATTTATAAAATCCATATCAAGCTCTATTCCTGGTGGTAATCCATCAATAGTTATTCCTATCCCTCTGCCATGAGATTCACCAAATATAGAATACTTAACTTTTTTACCCCATTGTCCGCTCATTAACTTTCCCCCCTAGGCTCTTAAAATCCTCATAAAACGATGGGTAGGATTTTTTAACTGCTCCACTATCCTCTATTATGAGTTTCTGCGTGCATCTAATTGAAGCAATTGCCATAGCCATAGCTATTCTATGATCATTCCAACTACTTACAACTCCACCATTAAAACATGGTTTCCCATGAATTAAAAGTGAATCCTCTCTCTCAATAACCTCTGCCCCAATTTTATTTAGTTCTGTCGCCATAGCCTTTAATCTATCCGATTCCTTAATTCTAACTCTACCAGCATTAATAATTTCTGTTGTACCCTCGCTTAAAGCGGCAAGAACAGCAACTATTGGCACAAGATCAGGACATTGAGATGCATCAATAATGGTGCCCTTTAAATCTGATTTTGAAGCTTTTAAAATACCGTCCTTAATAGTAATACTTCCACCCATTTCTTTAATTATATCCACTATTACTCGATCACCTTGAAGCGATTCCATATTTAGATCCATGCATTCAACTTCACCACCTAAAACACCCGCAGCTAGATAAAATGCAGCTTGAGAAAAATCACCTTCAACTCTGTAATTTCTTTTATTATAATGTTGATTGCCTTTTATTTTGAATTCTCTATAATTATTATTTTGTATTTTTACTCCGAATTTAGAAAGTACATCTAGGGTTAAATCTATATAGCCAATAGATTCCATTTTTGTACTAATTTTAACTGTTGAATCTCCATCTAATAAAGGCAATGAATAAATAAGTCCTGTAATAAACTGAGAACTTACATCTCCCCTAATTTCAAAGATGCCAGGTTTAAGACTCCCTTCTACTATTAAAGGCAAGTTACCATTACTTGTAGTGTACTTTATATTCTGCTTATCAAAAATATCATAATATGGTTTAAGTGTTCTTTGTACTAGTTTAGACTTACCATTAAAAATTATTTTTTCCCCAGTTAACATAGATATAGGAATTAAGAAACGTAAGGTTGATCCACTTTCATTACATTGTAGCTCGTTACTGACAGTTTTATCGTGAGCAAGTCGTAGTTTCCCCTTTCCACATACATTAAGACTATTAGGCAATTGTTTAATATTAACTCCAAGTTTCTCCATTATATCGCAAGTGGCTATAATATCCTCAGACATACTAATATTATCAATACAACATTCTCCATTACTTAATCCTGCAGCAATAACTGCTCTATGAGATAATGATTTAGATGGTGGAATTTTTACTTTTCCATTTAAGGGGCCTGGTCGAATTATAACTGATTTCATTACTTAACACCTCACTTCAAATTATAAACTATTTAATGATTTTTTCCATATAATTTTTTATGTTAGATATATCAATTTTTTTAATAAAACTATTCCCGATAGATTCTATCAATATAAAGTTCATAGAACCACCAATATTTTTCTTATCGTGACTAATAGTTTCCATTATAGCTTCATTATTTATTTCAGGTAAAGCCCAGGGCAGATTGTATTTAATTAAAATGTCTTTTATAGTAGCAGATGTACCAATCTTAGTTATTCCTAATTCTTCTCCTAATCTTGTTATAGAATACATTCCCATTGCCACTGCCTCTCCATGAGAGTACAATGCAAAATTAAAAAACTGTTCGATTGCGTGACCAATGGTATGGCCATAATTCAATAACATCCGCTCTCCCGTATCCAACTCATCAGCTTCAACAATATTAGCTTTTATAGAACAACAGGTATATATGATTTCATCTATTCCTTTTAAAAGTGCTTCTTTATTTTCATATTTCATTAATTTATTAAATAGCTTACTGTCTTTGATGGCACCATATTTTATAACCTCTCCCATGCCATCGTTTAAAAACTTGTCGTTAAGTGTTCTAAGTAGCAATGGATCAATAAAAACTGCCTTTGGCATATAAAAATTTCCCACAAGGTTTTTCCCACGGGGAAGGTCTACAGCAACCTTTCCACCTACACTACTATCAACCTGTGCAAGTAGCGTAGTTGGAATTTGTATAAGTGAAATACCCCTTAAGAATGTAGCTGCTGCAAAACCAGCCATATCTCCAACAACCCCGCCACCGAAGGCAACTATAATATCACCTCTGTTTATCTTAAAGTCTAACAGTTTGTCATACACCTCGAGTAGAGTCTTAAATGATTTACTTTCTTCTCCTGCTTTTACAACAATTTTAAAGGTTTCAAAACCTGATCCTTTTAATAAGCTAATAATTTTTTGACCATAAAACTCATTAACGTTAGAATCTGTTACTACAACTATTCTTCTTCCTTTATATATCTTCTTAACTTCTGCTCCAATTTCCTCTAATAATCCATTCTTAATGTATATTGGATAACTCCCAGTGGACGCTTTAACTTCTATACTATGCACCTTTACCTATCTCCTTTCTCTTCTGCGTTGCATTCTCAAATCTTTCCTTAAGAAAAACTTCATCATTATTTATTATTGCAGTTTTTATTTGTTTTAAATTGTTTTCAAAATCTTCTATTTTACTAATTATATTTTCCTTATTGTATAACAATAATTCAGGCCATAATTCACCGTTTATAGTAGCAACTCTAGTTGTGTCTTTAAAACTTCCTCCAATAAATTGAGATATCCCAAGTATTGAGCTATTACAATCTATTAAAGAAACAGCTATAATATGTGGCAGCTGACTAGTATACGCGATTATATCATCATGCTCCTTAGGAGTAAGATGCACTATTCTTTTGCAGCCCATACCCTTAGCTATTGACGCTACTAAATTTACATTTTTTTCTTTGTTCCTATTGATTGGAGTTAAAATATAATTAGCATTTTTAAACATATTTTTAGTTGCAGCCTTAAGCCCGGATTCTTCTTTCCCTGCCATAGGATGTCCCCCAATAAAATCTAAATCTGATCTAAGTACAGGCATTATTTCATTTATTAAATTGCATTTAATGCCAGCGGTATCTGTAATAACTGCCCCTCTTTTAAATAAGCTCATATTACTTTTTACAAATTTAATAGTCTTTTGGGGATAAAGTGCAAGTATCACAATATCAGAATTTCTAAGTGGTATTTCTGGACTTGTATATCCTTTATCTATAATATTCATTTTTTCCGCCGCTATCAAAGTAGCTTTGTCAATATCTATAGCCCAAATATTTTTAGGTTTTAATTCTCTTAGTGCCATAGCAAATGATCCGCCTATAAGGCCTAATCCTACAATTGTAATATTAAAGTCAGTGCAATCCAAATTTACCTCCTCCTAAACTATTTTATTTTGTGTTTTTGCAATTGCTCTTATAGATTCCATAAGAGCCTCAAATTTCTCGGGTTTTAATGATTGTTGGCCATCACTCAATGCGTTAGTAGGGTCATAATGCACCTCAATTTCAAGACCATCTGCACCAACAGCTATAGCAGCTTTTGCAAGTGGCTCTACTAACCACCATTTACCAGAAGCATGACTTGGATCTACTATAACAGGTAAGTGACTTAGTTTCTTAAGTACTGGTATCGCACTTAAATCTAAAGTGTTTCTTGTAAATGTTTCAAAAGTTCTAATTCCTCTTTCACATAGAACTACATTTTCATTACCCTCAGACATTATGTACTCTGCAGCCATAAGAAGTTCTTCAATAGTTGCACTCATACCTCTTTTTAAAAGTATTGTTTTATTGCATCTTCCTACTTCCTTTAAAAGATCAAAGTTTTGCATGTTTCTAGCTCCAATTTGCAATACATCTGCATAACGAGTTATTTTATCAACAAGCTCTACACTCATAACTTCAGTTACTACTGGAAGTCCTGTTATTTTTTTTGCTTCTAATAATATTTTTAAACCCTCTTCCTCCATGCCTTGAAAGCTGTATGGAGAAGTTCTTGGTTTATATGCTCCTCCTCTTAGAAAATTTGCTCCTGCTTTTTTTACATCTTTTGCAATATGTATTAACTGCTCTTCACTTTCCACAGCACATGGGCCTGCTATTATCGCTAATTTTTTTCCACCAATTGTTAAGTCGTCTACCTTTATTATTGAATCATCTGGATGAAAAAGTCTATTAGCTCTTTTGTAAGGAGCTTGAACTCTCATAACTTTATCAACACATTTCTCTGCTTCAATTTGACCTTCGTTTATTACACTTGTGTCTCCAACAAGCCCTAAAACGCACTGATTCTCTCCTTTAGAAACATGGACTATGTAACCTAATTCCTCTAATTTTTTCTTAATAGCTAAAATTTGCTCTTTTTTAGCATCTGATTTCATTACAATTACCATGTAAAATTCCTCCTAAAATATTGTTTAAGTCTTTATTTTATTAATGCGTTTAGCTTATAATTTGTTATAAATAATTAATCGAGTAGGAGCTAAATAATTAGTTTATTTAGCGACCTCTCACACCACCGTGCGTACCGTTCGGTACACGGCGGTTCAATAGAAATTAATGTTTTAATAAATATATTTC
>NZ_JAHLEC010000081.1 GCF_018861705.1 Clostridium psychrophilum
TTTCTGATTTTGTCCACCTCATTTCTTAGTCATGAGGTTTTATTATACTATATTCTTTTTGGGACATAATCAAATTCGGTATAATAGGACATTATCACAATTCGATCATATTTTAAATTAGTATTATATGAAAATGTTGACAAATAAAAATTCGTAAAGTATACTAATTTACAATATAGAAAATAAAATTGAATATTGCGAAAACTAAGATAGGGAAAGTAGATATTTTTCATATTTCTAAGAGAGTGGGGGATGGTGTAAACCCATAAATGATTAATGTTGAAACTCACCCTTGAGTTGTAAGCTGAAATTATATACTATATAATATTATATACTATATAGGGTAAGCCGTGCCGATGTAAGTAAATTATACATCGTTATAAAATGAAGAGATAAAAATGGGTGGTACCGCGATAGACTTTTCGCCCCAATGGGAAGAGGTCTTTTTTTTATACGTAAAATTATAAATATACAAAATAAATGTGAATACCTAATTTAGATATCTAGAAAATATAAAATTGAGGGGGTGCAGCAATGAAAGCTGCTGAAGCAATAATACAATGTCTACAAGAAGAGAATGTAAAAATAGTGTTTGGTTACCCAGGTGTTCCAGTTGGACCTTTATATGATGCACTAAGGAAGTCTGATATAGAACATATATTGGTAAGACATGAACAAGCTGCAGGACATAGTGCTAGTGGATATGCTAGAGCAACAAGATCTATAGGAGTTTGTATCGCGACGTCTGGGCCGGGTGCTATTAATCTTATAACAGGAATTGCAACTGCATATGCTGACTCAATTCCCATTGTAGCAATTACAGGGCAAGTGCGAACAGATTTAATTGGAAAAGATGTTTTTCAAGAGGCAGATATTATTGGAGCAACAGACTCTTTTACAAAGCACAGTTACCTTGTTAAAGATGCAAAGGATATTCCTAGGATTATGAAAGAGGCATTTTATATAGCAAAAACTGGAAGACCAGGACCAGTACTTGTGGATGTACCTCTAGATATTCAAAATACAGAAATGGAATTTGTATATCCAAAAGAAGTAAATATAAGAGGATACAAACCTACCATCAATGGAAATAAAAGGCAGATAAAGAAAGCAATAGAAAGAATTAAAAGAAGTCTTAAACCTCTCATTTGTGTAGGCGGTGGCATTATGTCTGCAAATGCTGAAAAGGAGTTAATTAAGTTTATAGAGAAATCTAAGATTCCAATGGTCCATACATTAATGGGTAAGGATGGGATTCCAACAAAATATTTATATAATATCGGATTAATTGGGTCTCATGGATTCATATATGCCAATAAAGCTGTAGCAAAAGCAGATGTTCTAATTCTTGTTGGTACTAGAGTTGCAGATAGAGCAACTGGTGGCTCTAAAAGCTTTGGGAAAATGGCAGATATTATTCATATTGATGTAGATCCAGCAGAAATAGGTAAAAATCTTAGTGTACTAATACCTGTTGTTGGCAATTGCAAAAAAATATTACAAGATTTTACTGAGCAAATAACAGAAATTGATACAAAGGTATGGATTGGTGAAATTAAGAGCTGGGAAAAAGAGTATGCGAAGAATAGACAATCAAAAGAGAAAGTAAATCCACAATATGCTTTAGAATTACTTTCAGAGATGATAGAAGATGATGCTATTGTTACAGCTGATGTAGGGCAAAATCAAATTTGGACTTCTCATTATCTTGATATGTTGGGTAATAGAAGATTTTTAACAAGTGGAGGTCTTGGAACAATGGGATATTCTATTCCTTCGTCAGTTGGCTGTAAGTTGGCATTTCCCAATAGACGTGTTGTTGCAGTAATGGGTGATGGAAGCTTTCAAATGAGTATGTCAGAATTAGGAACGATTGCACAAAATCATCTAAATATAATATTATTATTGTTTAATAATTCAAATCTAGGTATGGTACGTGAGTATCAAAAGAGTGTATATAAAAATACGTATGGTGTGAGTCTAAATGAAAATCCTGATTTCGTAAAATTAGTAGAGGCTTATGGACTTAGTGGTAAAAAAGTTAACTGTAATTCAGAATTAAAAGGAGCTCTTGAAGAAGCAATGGAATGTAGTAAAACTTTTTTGATAGAATGTATTGTGGACAAAGACGAAAGTACATTATAGAAAGGAGTGGAAAATCATGAATAAATACATTTTATCTATATTAGTTGAAAACCATTCAGGGGTTTTAAGCAAAATGGCTGGCTTATTTACTCGCAGAGGTTACAATATTGATAGTTTAACTGTTAGTATTACAGATGACCCAAGTATCTCTCGTATGACAATTGTGGTTACTGGTGATGAGCAAATTACAGAACAAATTGTAAAGCAATTAAATAAATTGGTAGATGTAATAAAAATATTGGAGTTAAGTCCTGAAAAAGCTGTTTCTAGAGAGTTAGCACTTGTAAAAGTAACGCTTGAACAAAGTACAAGATCTTTTATAATAGAAACGGTAAATATATTTAAATGTAATATTGTTGAAATGAATGTAAAAAGCATTATAATTGAAATAACTGGAAATGAAGACAAGGTATCATCATTTATTGAATTAATGAAACCATATGGAATTAAGGAGGTTGTTCGTACAGGGCTTGCAGTTCTGCAAAGAAGCATAGAAATGTATTAGTATAAATTAAGATTAGATTAATGGTAGTATCTTCATAATAAAATAAAATATTTGTTATTATGGAGGGCCTACTATTATTTATTGTACATGAAATAATGTTTAGGGGTAAAAAAAACAAGTTATATTCTATAATATTGGACATAACAATTTCACATTATTAGTTAAAGAATAGTATTTTAAGTTCCATATATAACAAAATATTACAAATTATATATGAATTTTCAAACTTTTATGAATATATTTTAAAAAACTCTTGAATAATTTCAAAATGTATTTTAAAATATAAAAGAGGTAATATTAATATGAGTACTAATTATAAGGTATTAAAATCTCTTAGTAATAATGTTGTTGTTTCTAAAAAGGACAATAACGTCTATGTTCTTCTTGGTAAAGGTATAGGGTTCGGCAAAAAACCTGGTGAACTTATAACTAAAGGAAGTAACATAGAACAAAAGTTTATTAAAATTGATGATAATGAAAAAGATAACTATGTGGAAACCGTAAAAAATGTAGAAGGTAAAATACTAGCAATAACTGAAGAAATTATTTCTCTTGCAGAAGATACGCTTGGTGAGGAGTTAACCTCACGAATACATATTGGGCTGGCTGATCATATCAGTTTTGCAATGAAAAGAATAGAAGTTGGAATTGATATAATCAATCCATTTTTAAATGAAATACAAACTTTATATTCTAATGAATATAGTATAGCTGAAAAAGGGTCAAAGATTATAAAAGAAAAGTTGAATGTTGATTTTACTGAAAGTGAAATTGGTTTTATTACGTTACATATACATTCTGCTAGAGTTAATGAAGAGGTTTCTCAAAGCATTAAATATACTAGAATTGTTAAAGAAGTAATGGAATACATCCAAGAAATTCTTGGGATAAAGGCTAATCAAAAATCAATGGAATATGCTAGGTTGGTATCTCATTTAAGGTATGCATTAGATAGAATAGAAAATGATAAGGTTATAAAAAATGTAATGTTAGAATCAATTAAAACTCAAATGAGTGAGGAATTTGAAATTGCTAAGAAAGTATGCAAATTTTTATCTAAGGAACTTTCAAAGGAAGTTTGTGAAGATGAAGTTGGATATATATCTATGCATATTTATAGATTATTAAAGCAATCAAATTAGAAAAAGTTTATAATAGTAGGTGTGTAACTGATTAGATCAGGCATGAACCATATAAAATGCTAATATGGCATCTTATTAGTTTATGTTTTTTGTTTTTAAGAGTAATTAAAATATATAACAATGCACAAACTAATATTTTATAATTAATTAGAATTTAAATAAAAGTCTTAATTAAAAAAATTTAGGTAGCTATTAATTAAAAATTATTAGCAACCTTACAGAAATGCGAGGATGATGAAAATGTTTGGGCTTTTCAATAAAAATAAAGAAGAAAAAAGTTTAATCTTAAAATCTCCAATTGTGGGAAGATGTTTTGATATATCCGAGATACCTGATGAGGTTTTTTCATCTAAGATGTTGGGTGATGGAATAGGATTTGAATCTACAGATGGAGTATTATATGCACCAGTTGATGGCGAAATTCTCCAGGTTTTTCCTACAAAGCATGCATTGATATTAAAGAGTAAAAAGGGAATAGAAATATTACTTCATATTGGAATAGACACAGTAGAGATGAAAGGTGAGGGATTTGAGGCCTTTACTGAAAAAGGTAAACAAGTTAAAGCAGGAGATAAATTATTAACTTTTGACAATAAATTAATAAAAGCTAAGGCTAAAACTAACTTAAGTGTATTAGTTGTTACAAATAATGATATAATAGAGTCTTTTAAATTTAATTTAGGAAATGTAGATAAAAGTAATGAGGTAATAGTAATTAAATTTAAGGAATAGGAGGAAATGTGTTATGATGAAGAAAAAAGCAGTAGTTAAAAATGAAACTGGAATACACGCAAGGCCAGCATTATCAGTAGTTAAAGAGGCTTCTAAATTTAAGTCAGAAGTTCTTATAGTAAAAGATGGCAACGAGTACAATGCAAAAAGCATAGTAGCTATAATGTGTATGGCAGCTGTTAAAAATGATGAATTAATAATAAAGGCTACTGGTGCTGATGAAGAAGCAGCTGCAGTCGCTATGGTAAAAATTATTGAAGAGGGACTTATAAAATAGGAGGAATTCATATGTTAAAGGCAATAGGTGCATCACTAGGAATAGCAATAGGTAAAGCATTAGTTATTAGGGAAGAAGTCGTGGAAGTAAAAGAGAGCAAGGTTAAGGATTCAAAAAGCGAGTTAATTAGGTTTAATAATGCGGTTCAAGAAGCAATTGCACAGCTACATAAAGTTATTGAAGATGTAAAAGAAAAACTAGGAAGTGAAAAGGCAGAGATATTTGAGGCACATTTATGTATGCTCGAGGACCCTGAATTCATAGGTTCTATTCAGAAAAAGATTGAAAACGATAAGTTTAATGCTGAATACTCATTACAAACTATAGCGCAAGACACAGCAGCAATTTTTGAAAAAATGGATAATAAGTATATGACTGAGAGAGCAACAGATATTAGAGATGTAAGTAAAAGAGTATTAAATGTACTAATGGGAGTAAAAGTAACTTCTATTGCTGATATTCAAGAAGAGTGTATATTAGTGGCAAAGGATCTTACTCCATCAGATACAGCACAGATCGATAAAGCCAACGTTTTAGCATTTGTAACTGAAATAGGAGGAAGAACTGCTCATACTTCAATTATTGCACGTTCATTAGAGCTACCTGCAGTTGTAGGCGCTGGTAAAGGAATATGTGAAATTAAAGATGGAGATTTAATTATAGTTGATGGAGGAGAAGGAAATGTTATAATTAATCCAGATAAAGCTACTTTAAAAGATTATGAGAAGCGCAGAAAAGAGTTTATTGAGTCAACACATGAGCTACTTAAATATGCAAATATGAAATCTACTACAATAGATGGTAAGACAGTAGAACTTGCTGCAAATATAGGATCTGCCGGAGATTTAGAATCAGTACTTAAAAATGGAGCAGAAGCTATAGGGTTATTTAGAACAGAGTTTTTATACATGTCAAAAGATGCACTTCCAACAGAGGAAGAACAGTTTACCGAATACAAGTCGGTTCTTGAAAAAATGAATGGTAAAACTGTTATTATAAGAACATTAGATATTGGTGGAGATAAGAAACTAGATTACTTACCACTAGATGAGGAAATGAACCCATTCTTAGGATATAGAGCTATAAGACTTTGCCTTGATAGAACAGACATATTTAGAACTCAATTAAGAGCTTTAGTTAGAGCATCTGCATATGGCAAGCTTAAGATTATGTTCCCTATGATATGTAATCTTCAGGAACTTAGGATGGCTAAAAAAATATTAGAACAGTGTAAAGATGAACTTAAATCAGAGGGCGTAGCATTTGATAAAGATATTAAAGTGGGTATAATGATAGAAATACCATCGGCTGCAGTAATATCAGATATATTGGCAAAAGAAGTAGACTTCTTTAGCATAGGTACTAACGATTTAATTCAATACACGTTGGCAGTGGATAGAATGAATGAGAAAATATCATATTTATATGATTTCTATCACCCAGCCGTTTTAAGACTTATTAGTTTAGTAATAGATAATGGACATAAGGCAGGGATAACTGTTAATATGTGTGGTGAAATGGCAGGAGACACAAATCTTATACCAGTACTACTTGGATTTGGATTAGATGAATTTAGTATGAGTGCTGCTTCAATATTAAGAGCTCGTAAAACTATTACAAATTCTAATTTTGAAAAGTGTCAAAAACTATCACAACCAATATTAACATTTGGAGATTCTGATGAAATAAAGGAATATATAAAGGCTAACATTAAAGCGTAGATTTTATGTTTTAGTACAAGTACAATAAAAATAACCTTTTTAGTAAATTAATTTAAATATTTTTGCAATCTGTTCTTTAATTAAGGACAGGTTGCTTTTTTGTAGTGTAATTATATATAATATAATTATGTTAAAAAGTTTATTTAAACTTGATTACAAAACTAGTTTTATATTTATTAAATGCGTCTTGTATAAAGGATGAGATTAGATGATTAAATTCAAACAAAAACTTATATTTCATATAGATGTTAACTCAGCATTCCTTTCTTGGACTGCTACGGATAAACTAAGACAAGGTGACAATGTTGATTTAAGGAAAATAGCTGCTGTAATAGGAGGAGATGAAAAGTCGAGAAGAGGAGTGGTGCTTGCAAAATCAATGATTGCTAAAAAAAGTGGTATAGTTACAGGGGAGAGTTTATTTACTGCAAGAAAGAAATGTAGCAATCTTAAAGTTGTATCCCCTAATTTTAGATTATACGAAAAGTGTAGTAGCGATATGAGAGCAATATTTGGAGAGTATACTCCTTTTGTTGAAAATTTCTCTATTGATGAGTCTTTTTTAGATGTTACAAGTTATAACACATCAAAGGAAGCAGCACTAAAGGTAGCTTATGATATCAGTGACGAAATAAAGAAAAAGTTAGGGTTTACAGTAAATATAGGCATATCAGATGTTAAACTTTTAGCTAAAATGGCATCAGATTTTGAAAAACCTGATAAAGTACATACCCTTTATAAAAGTGAGATAGAAAAAAAATTATGGTATCTTCCAGTTGGAGAACTTTTCATGGTGGGGAGGAGAACTGTTCCTAGGCTTAATAATTTAAATATATTTACTATAGGGGATTTAGCTCGTTATGATGTTAAGTTTTTAGCATACCACTTTAAAAGTAGTGGACGTATGATGTGGGAATATGCAAATGGCATAGATAATTCAGAGGTAAGATTCCACAAGCGTGATTTAAAAGGGATAAACAACTCAATTACTCTATCCAACGATATTAAAAACAAAAATGAAGCATACAAAGTATTGTTAAAATTGGTAGAGCACACATCTACTAGGCTTAGGCATATAAAGAAGTGTTGTTATTCTATCTCAATAACTATAAGAAATCAGGAATTTATTGATTACTCTAAAAGCACAACTTTAAAAAGTGCAACAGATTTAACTCAGGAAATACTAAAAACAGTAAAAAAACTTTTTGATGAATTATGGAAGGGTGAGCCGATAAGATTATTGGGTGTTTCTCTTAATAATTTATGTGATGATAATTTTAAACAAATATCAATTTTTGATGTTGATAACGTATATGTTGAAAAGAAAAGAGCAATCGATAAAACTATAGATGAATTAAGAATTAGATATGGTGAAAATGCAGTAATAAAATCCAGTTTACTAAAGGAAAAATAGTTTATTTAATAATAAAAATATACTTTTTTATAAACAACTGTTCTAAAGTATAAAAAACTAATATATTATAGGTAAGAAGTACCATTTAAGATACTTTAGTGGAGGTATATGTAAATATGGATAATAGAGCACTAATACCTTTATATACTAATGGGGATATGATAAATAATTTATATACAGTCGTAATTGAGGAATTTGCCGAAATTAAAAGTGAAAGTACTAGGAAACTATTGACAGTTAGCGCGATTACACCCTTATATGAGGCAACATGTGGTAAAATAATGCAAGGCGATTTAAATGTTCAACTTTTAAATGAATTTACTTCTCAGAAAATCGAAGAAAGAGTTTCAATTGTAATTACAATTTTGTCAAGATTAAAAAACATGCTAAATGAGCAAAAAATGTTAAAAACTATAACGAGTGAGAGTGATGTAGCAAATATAAAGGAATTCGATTTTGTTCAGTTTACAGGAGAATTGTATAAAAACCCTGTTCTAGAATATATAGAAGATATAATCAGAGTTATGGAAATGCAATTGGCATTTTCACCTGAGCCTCTAGAGAAGGGGGATGAAACTCAGGAACTTAAAGTTAAAAGACAAGTTTTAAAAGTCCTAAAAGATGGTATGGAATGTTGTAAAACAGAAAAATGTATAAAATATATTAGTGGTAATATAGGCAATAGCAATACAAAAGTGATAGTGCCATTAGTGATAAAAAACATGGCGGATAACTTAGACTATATTGAAGGTTCTAGAATTACTGTTCTTGGAAAAGTGGTAAGAGTTGCACAAAAAGATGGAACTACTAATAATGATGATAATTTGTTAAGTGGTACCTACTTTGATTACTTAAATGAGGAGTACTTTAAAGAATTTAAAAATAGATTTTTAAAAGATACAACTTTAATTGGAGATTATGATTCAAATAATTTAGTAGTTAGTGGACCCGTAATTGAAATAATACCTATAGCAATGTATATTTAACGACATTTCAGAAGGAAAGTCCCCCACTTCTATAGGTGGGAGGATAACTACCTTAGCAATAATAAAACTTCAGTGGGTGTTTAAATCTCCTTCTGAAGTCGTTAATACATCTCTTTCAGAGATGTTACAGCTCCGCAGGAGATAATTTAAGTTAATACATTGCAACAAAAAAGTATATAGCAATTAAACAGAATGTTATATTGGAGGATATATGTTTATACCAAATGATGTTAAAACGATATTAAGCACTTTAAACAATAATGGATACCAGTCTTATGTAGTTGGCGGCTGCGTACGTGATTTTAAAATTGGAATATCTTTGCCTAAAGATTATGATATAACCACTAATGCTTTGCCAGATGAAATTATTAAATTGTTTGACAAAACATTGCCAACCGGTATACAACAAGGGACTATTACTGTGATGATAAATGAAGTTGGATATGAAGTTACAACTTATCGAATAGATGGTGAATACTTGGATAATAGAAGACCGGATTGCGTAACTTTTGTTTCAAGTTTAAAAGAAGATTTGGCTAGGAGAGATTTTACCATCAATGCTTTAGCTTTTAATGAGACTGATGGTCTTGTTGATTATTTTGGTGGTGTAAAAGATTTAGAAAATAAAACAATTAGAGCCGTGGGTGAACCTAATAAAAGGTTTAAAGAGGATGCTCTTAGAATGCTTAGGGCTATTAGGTTTGCATCAAGACTAAATTTTAATATAGAGGAAAAGACGCTGAAAGCTATAAAAGAAAATCATAAACTTATATTAAATGTAAGTTATGAAAGAATTAGAGATGAACTATGTAAGATGTTAGTATCTAATAATACTACAAAAGCATTAAAGTTACTTGAAGATACTAAATTACTGATGCTTGTATTACCAGAAATCCAAGCATCAGTAGGATTTAATCAAAAGAATCCTTACCATGATAAAGACATATTTGAACATACTTTAGCAGTTGTTGAAAATTGTCCACCAAAGATTAATATAAGAGTTGCGGCTTTATTGCATGACATAGCTAAACCGGAATGTTTTACTATTGATGAGAAAGGGATAGGTCATTTCTATGGTCATGATAAAAAGGGCGTTATTTTATCTGAGAAAATACTTAGGCGTTTTAAATTTGATAATAAAAGTATAAATGATATTGAAATTTTAGTGAAAGAGCATATGAATGTCCTTATAAAGCCAACAGATGTGACTGTAAAACGTCTTATTAATAGAGTCGGTGTAGATTTAGTGTTCGATCTTTTTACGCTGCAAATAGCAGATGCTTTAGGTTCACGATTTCATGAGATACGTATAGGTCAAATTAATAGAGTAAAAGAAAAAACAATTGCTATTATAGAATCTAAAGTTCCGTTATCTATAAAACAACTTCAAGTAGATGGTAAAGAATTAATTAAACAATTTGATATAAAACCAGGTAAAGAAATAGGAGACATGTTGAAATTTCTTTTAAATAAAGTATTAGAGAATCCAAATTTTAACACTAAAGAAAAATTATTAGCTATTATCTATGATAAATATATAAAATAAAAGATTAAAGTATAGTTTAAAATCTCTCAGACTTAAGTTTTGAGGGCTTTTTTATTTTTTTGTGTTTACTTATTATAGAAAATTGGTATAAAACATTTACTTAAGAACAACATAATAAGGTACGCAAAAATAAACAGGAGGTAAGTAGATGAAAACTAATGAAATAATTACCGTACTAAATGAAAATGGTGAGAAAGTCGATTTAGAATTAATTGAGGCCATTAAATTAGACGGAAATCAATATGTCATAGTAGGTCCAAAAGACTCAGATGAGGCATATGCTTACAAGTCAGTTATGGTTAATGGTGAAACAGAATACTTATCAATTGGTCAGGGAGAAGAATTTAAAAAAGTATTACAGAAGTTTAGTGAGCATTAATTCAGTAAGACTTCAGAAATTTTTTTGATAATCAAATTATGTACTAGCAAAATATTGTGTAATAATAAAACTAAGGAGAGTTATATATGATGAACAGAGAACAAGCTTCTAAGGAAAATAAACGTGATTATCTTAAGAAAGGTACAAAGTCACAAAATCAAAATTCTAAAAATCAAATTGTTCAAACTATTGAATCAAGAGCGGTTAATGAAAGTGCTAATGAAAGTGTTAAAAAAGGATATTAAGTTATTGGCACTAAAATAAAATAACAATAGAACATATTTATACAAAAGGGCAGGTGTTTGTTATCTAAACTATGATAAGATATAGTTTAGATAAGTATAACTTGCTTTTTTTGTTATAATTATCTAATAATTTTCATATAGAAATAATAAAAAAGGAGACAATATATGGATAAAGATTTTGAAAAAGTTCAAAAACATCTAATGGAAGATGAGAAGCCGTCAGTATATTTTAATGAAATGATAAATAAAAATGATATATTTACGAAATATCCTTATATGCTAATAAGTGATTTGATAGACATTCCACAATCTCCAGAGCATCATCCAGAAGGAAATGTATGGAAACATACAATGTTAGTTATAGATAATGCAGCAAAAGTGAAAAAGTTAAGTCAAAATCCTAGAGCGTTTATGTGGGGAGCTTTATTACATGATTTAGGGAAAAAGCCTACTACAAAAATCAGAAAAGGAAAAATAACATCTTATGGACATGATACAGTTGGTGCAGAACTTAGTGCTAAATTCCTTGAAGCACTTACAGATGATAATGATCTAATTAATCAGGTTAAAGCTTTTGTTAGATGGCATATGCAAACACTTTTTGTAACAAAAAAATTACCTTATGCGGATATACAAAAAATGACCTTAGAAATACCCTTCAAAGAAATCGCTTTGTTATCACAGTGTGATAGACTTGGAAGAGGTAGCCTCAATGAAGCTAAAATCAAGAAGGAAAAGGAAAATATTAATTCTTTCGTTCATATGTGTGAAGAATATTTAAAGCCTTTACAGAAGTTTACAAAATAATGCTTGAATTTCAAAAATTGCTGATGAATATTAATTATAAAAACCTATGGTATACTAATATGGGATTAAACGAAAGACATTGACATAGATCTGGTAGTACAGAAGTACTCACTACATATCTAGCGAGAAAGTTTGAGGAAAGAGGAGATTGATTCCAGTGAGGTATGAAGGAATAGTATATAGACCACCTAGTGAGGCTTATAGTCTTATAGTACAAGTCACGATAGGGTGTTCACATAATGGTTGTAGCTTTTGCAATATGTATAAAGAAAAGAAGTTTAGAGTACGTGAACTTGAAGAAATTATGGAAGATTTGGAGCAGGCAAAATTAAAATATGGGGTAGTTAAAAAAATATTCCTAGCAGATGGTGATGCTTTAGTACTTGAAACCAATAAATTGAAAAAGATTTTACTGAAAATAAAAGAATTATTTCCAGGTTGTGAAAGGGTAGGCATTTATGCTACTCCAAATGATATATTAAGAAAGTCTTTGAAGGAGCTTTGTGAACTTAAAGATCTTGGTATAGGCATTTTATATTTAGGCGTTGAATCTGGTAGTAATGAAATTTTAAAAAGTATTAATAAAGGTGTTACTACGCAAGAAATGATTATGGCAGGGTACAGAGTAAAAGAAAGTGGAATAAAGTTATCTACAACCTTAATATCAGGTATTGGTGGCAAAGAAAAGATTAGTGAAAATGCTAAAGAATCTGCAAAATTAATAAGTGCCATAAATCCAGATTTCATAGGTTTCTTAACTTTAATGTTAGAGCCTGGGACACCAATATATGAAGATATACAAAGTGGTGCGTTTAAATTACTAAATCCAGAAGAAATAATGCATGAGTTAAAAGAGTTTCTACAAAATGTAGAAGTTACTAATTGCATTTTTAGAAGTAACCATGCATCTAACTATATGCCACTTGCTGGAACATTGCCAGGAGATAAAGAAAAGTTGTTAAATGACATTGACTTTGCACTAAAAGGTAAATACAAATATAAAAAAGAAGAATATAGAAGATTATAGTCAAATAGGCAACTTTACATGCAACCTATAAAATTAGAAGAGGGGTTGATACTATGAAAGAGAAAATTCTTGAGTTACTTAAAAATAGTGGAAATGATTTTTTATCTGGTCAAAAGATTAGCGAAGCATTAGGAGTTAGTCGTGCAGCCATATGGAAGCATATTAATAGAATTAAAGAAGACGGTTATAAAATTGAAGCAATTTCAAGAAAAGGTTACAGAATAATTTCATCACCAGATATACTTACTTTTGAGGAGATTAGAAATCATTTAAACACAGAGTCTATAGGCAAAAATATAATTTACTGTGATTCTGTAGACTCAACTAACCTTAAAGCTAAGGAACTCGCGGAAGTTGGGCAAGAACATGGAACAGTTGTAATAAGTGAAGAACAAACTACAGGACGTGGAAGGCTAGGACGAAATTTTATATCACCAAAACATAAGGGCATATGGATGTCAATAATACTTAGACCAGATATTATTACAGAAAACATATCACAAATAACTTTAATTGGAGCAGCTGCTGTTCAAAGTGCTATTATGAAAATGGGAGTTAAGACTAGTATTAAGTGGCCTAATGATATAGTACTCAATAGTAAAAAAGTATGTGGCATATTAACAGAAATGAGTGGGGAAATAAATCATATTAATTATTTAATTATGGGAATTGGTGTAAATGTAAACTTGGATGAGGAAGATATACCACTTGATTTAAAAGAGAAGGCTACATCTATTAAACTTGAGAATGGCAAATCTATGGATAGAAAAATATTACTTGCTAATATTTTAAACATTTTTGAAAAGCTGTATATTGAGTTTGTACAAAATGATAATATAAAAGAAACTATAGATATTTGTAGAAAAAATTCCATACTTATAGGAAAAGACATTCAAGTAATTAATAGGGGAAAAGTAACAACAGCGAAAGCTATAGATATAAGTGATAAAGGAGAATTAGTAATTGAAAATAACAAAGGAACAATAGAACATGTTGTTTCGGGTGAAGTATCAATAAGAGGAATTTATGGATATAGTGAATAAACTTATTTATTAGATGTATAAGGTTTAGTAGAGCATGGGTTAAGTAAAAAATATGATTTTAATCCATATTTTTATATAGACATATGGGCTAAATTAACGGTATAATGTGATTATTAAGTTTGAAAGGAGACTGGACATGGAAGAAAATAAAATTATAACAATGCTAGATGAAGATGGAGAAAAAGTTGATTTTGAATTAATTGAAATCATTGAATTAGATGAAAATAGATATGCTTTATTAGCACCAATTGGAGAAGAAGATGATGCTTTTGTTTATAGAATAGAAATAGTTGATGAGAAAGAACAATATATTTCAGTTGAAGATGAAGAAGAATTTGCAAAGGTACTAGAAAAATATGAATCAACTTTTGAAGAATAAATAATAAACCAATAAACCATTAAGGTTTATTGGTTTTTCATAATGTGTATGATAAAGACTTTGAGATATTAAATAAATGTTATAGTAATTAAGGGAGGAAAAATTTTTGAAACTAGTGAAAATTGACATGGAAGCTCTTATAGAAACAATTTCCCATGTAGATGACAATTTGGGTAAAAGTTTTTTAGACACAGTGACTGGAGAGGTTATATATATTCCAACAGAAGTAACTTTAGCGTTAGAAAATGGGACTTTAAAAGAAAATAGTTTTGATAATTGGTTAAAAGAATTTGTTAATGCCGCTATACTTATTAGTGATGATGATTCTAACAGATATTTAGGTGCGCCTCTTATAGATGAAGGTTTTTATATAAAAATAATGAACGAATACGTAAGTAAAATAGTTGGCAATCAAGATTTAAAATTAGCATTGCAAAAGGCATTAAAAAATAAAGAACCTATAAAAAGTTTTAAACACATTTTAATGGACAAACAAAATGCAGAAGGTGAGAGTGAAACAGAGGAGTGGTACAAATATGAAGATAATTGTATTAAGAAATTTGTTAAAACTTGGTTAAAGTCAAATGACATAGAGCAAAAGTATCTAAACTAATAGGAGCAACCAACGGTTGCCTTTTTTTATTATATAGGAAACAGCTTGCGGAAACCGCTGTGGATAACATTTTAGATAACATTTTAGATGAAAATTAGGTGGAAAATTCAAGAGAAATATGAGATGATTAA
>NZ_JAHLEC010000082.1 GCF_018861705.1 Clostridium psychrophilum
TTATTACATTAGAATTTTTAAGGAATCCACTATTTTTACCATATATTTGCTTGAATGTTAGTCAGCTTTTCTTAACGGTACTTTTGCACAAATTGCGAGCCCTACCCCTATAATAAAAAAAATTTAATACTACTATTGCAGGCTGAAAACGATTGTAGTATAATCTAATTGTAGTTATTAATGAAATGTAAACTCACAATGCGAAACAAAGGATGATACTATGAATGAGAATTACACTATACAGGTTTTAGAAAGAACATTTCAAATAATAGATGTCATTGCAAGTTATCCTAAAGGGATATCACTTGCTGATATCTGTAATGCATCAAAATTAAATAAAACTACTGTATTTAGAATATTAGCTAACCTACAGCAGTTTGGGTATGCTAATCAAAATATTCAAGATGGTAAATATAGATTAGGATATAAATTTGTAGAAATTTCTACCAATATATTATCCGAATCTGATATTAGAAATACCGCGCACCCATATCTTGAAAAGCTTTCAAGTGTTACTTCAGAAGTTGTTCATTTAATAGTACTTGATGGTTATGATGGGGTTTATATAGATAAAGTTCATAATCCATCTAATCCAATAAGTATGCGCTCACGGGTGGGTAAACATCTTTTATTACATTGTACATCTGCAGGCAAAGTACTAATGTCAGGGATGAGTGAAACTGAAATAGATGCGGTTATAGAAGCTAAAGGTTTAATTAAAAAAACTGAAAATACAATAACAAACCGAGATACCCTTATGAAAGAATTAATAAAAGTTAAAAATCAAGGTTATGCTGAGGATGATATTGAAAATGAAGAGGGAATAAGATGTTTAGCTGCTCCAATATTTAATTACAAAGGTGAGATTGCTGCAGTGGTAAGTATAGCGGGTGTAATCCTTAGTGTTACAAAACAAAGAATTCCAGAATTAGCTTTTGTTTTAAAAGATATTACTTCTCAAATTACTAAAGAATTTGGAGGAAAACCATTATATTAAAAATTGGTTTTCTTCCAAATTAAATAATAGTTAAATAGTGAAACAGTGTTTCATAATATAAAATAGCAAAATCAAGTAATCTTAATTAAGAGAGGAAGATAAAAAAATCATGAAAAAAAACATGAAATTCTTAAGCGTTAATTTATATGAGTAAATATCTAAGAGTTAAAAAGGGTGAGAAAATTATATATTGCATTATGGAAAATGATCTGCTGAGAGAAATTAAAGGAAATATTTATTCGGATTATATATTAACAAACAATGTATATAAGCTGGATGAAGTTAAAATATTAGCACCTTGTGAACCATCAAAGATAATTGGTATTGGACTTAATTACTATGATGCAGTTAAAAAAAACAATGCAAAAGTCCCTGTTGAACCTGTTGTATTTTTAAAACCTTCCAGTTCGATTATAAGTACTGATGAGCCTATAATATATCCTAAGCTAAGTAATTCTGTTACTTATGAAGTAGAATTGGCTGTTGTAATAGGGAAAAAGACTAAAAATGTTAGCTTGGAAAATGCATTGGAATATGTTTTTGGATATACCATTGCAAATGACGTTACTTCAAAAGACCTTCTTGGAAAGTATGGACCATGGGACGTAGGTAAAGGTTTTGATACATTTTTACCAGTAGGGCCATGGATCGTAACTGGCATAGATCCTTCAAATTTAGTAATTAGTATGAAACAAAATGATGAAACTACACAAATTTCCAATACAAAGGAAATGATTTTTAATGTTGAAAGTATTATAAGTTATATTTCAAGTATAATGACTCTATTACCAGGAGATATTATAATTACTGGTACTCCTGCAGGGGCTTCTGAGCTAAACGCGGGAGATATACTTGTAGGGAGTATAGAAAATATTGGTGAATTAAAAAATAATGTATTAGGAGGAATTTAAAATGTCAAAATTCAAAGTATATGTTGCTGATTATGAGTACGAATCCTTGGAAAATGAAAAAAGAGAAATATCAAAATTGGATGCAGATTTTGTGGCAATCCAGTGTAAAACAGAGGATGAGGTAATAAGTAAGGCTAAAGATGCTGATGCACTTTTCGTTCAATATGCACCAATAACAGATAAAGTATTTGAAAATCTTAAAAACTTAAAAGTAATTATACGATATGGTGTTGGAGTTGATTGTGTAGATTTAGAGTCAGCAACAAAACATAATGTATATGTATGTAATGTACCTGATTATAGTGTAGATGAAGTATCAACTCATGCAGTTACATTAATTCTTACGAGCTTGAGAAAGATTCAACTTTTGTCAAGTAATGTAAAGAATGGAGTATGGGATTATAAAATTTCAATGCCTATTCATAGGATGAGCACTTTAACACTTGGAATAGCTGGCTTTGGAAGAATTCCAAGACAAGTTGCAAAAAAAGCTAACGCATTTGGATTTAATATAATTGCATATGATCCGTTTGTTAGTGAAGAAGTTATTAAAGAGTATGGAGCATCCAAGGTGGATTTTGATACTCTTATAAAAAATTCAGATATAGTTACGATTCATATACCTCTTATTAAAGAAACTCTTCATCTTTTCAATAAAGATATCTTTTTAAAGATGAAAAAGGGAGCATACATTATAAATACATCAAGAGGACCATTAATTGATGAAAAAGCACTTATATTTGCTCTTGATAATGGAATAATTGCTGGAGCAGCTCTTGATGTTTGCGAAAAAGAACCCATTCAGGTAGATAACAAATTAAAACAATATGTAAACGTTATAATAACTCCACATGTAGCTTGGTATTCTGAAGAAGCTCAGGTTGATCTTCAGAGAAAAGCTGGGGAAGAAGTTGTTAGAGTACTTAGTGGAGACAAGCCACTTAATTGTGTAAACATAAAATAATTTTGGAGGCGAAAATTTATGCTAGATGTAATTACACTAGGAGAAACAATGGTGTTAATGTCCCCCACTACAGGAGGGTCACTAAAATATGCGAATAGTTTTAATAAGCAGATAGGCGGTGCAGAATCAAATTTTGCTATTGGAATTATCAGATTGGGACATAGTTCGGGATGGATAAGTAAGGTAGGTAATGATCCTTTTGGGGAATATTTATTGAGTTTTATTCGTGGTGAAGGTGTGGATGTGTCAAAAGTAAAAATAGACAATCAAGCACAAACAGCTATCTATTTTAAAGAATTTCATGAGCTTAAAGATCCAACAGTTTATTATTATAGAGCTGGTTTAGCAGCCAGTAGAATGGAGCCAGAAGATTTAGATGAAGACTATATTTCTAAGGCAAAGATTTTACATTTAACTGGAATTACACCAGCATTAAGTGAAAGTGCAAAAAAAACCATATATAGGGCAATAGAAATTGCAAAAAAACATAATGTAATGGTTAGTTTTGATCCTAATATCAGAAGAAAATTGTGGAAGGACGAAGAATGTAGACAAGTATTACTAGATTTAATTACTAAGGCAGACATTGTGCTTCCAGGTATTTCAGAATGTGAGTTTTTGTTTGGTGAAAGTAACCCCGAAAGAGCATGCACAAGATTATTATCTATGGGGCCTAAGATTGTTGCAATCAAATTAGGTAAAGATGGATGTATTGTGGCAGATAAAAATAGCAGTCAAAGAGTAAAAGGAATGGTAATAGAAAAGGTAGTTGATTCTATAGGCGCAGGTGATGGATTTGATGCTGGATTTATTACGGGAATACTAAATAATTGGGATATAGAAAAATGTGGGAAATTAGCAAATGACGTTGGAGGGTTTGTTACAACAGTAAGAGGCGATATAGAAGGGCTTCCTACTTTAAGTGAAATAAAGGAATTCAGAGGAGAATTAAATGTAATAGATAGATGATAAGTATGTTGCAATAAATATAGTTAAAAACTATCTAGATATAAAGGTATTCAATTTAATAAAGGAGTGGTATTTTTTATATACTAAAAAACAGGGGGAAAATATTATGATGAATCTAAAAAAAAGATTAGCATTGTTATTAGGTGGATTTATGATTTTCACAGTTACAGGGTGTGGTAAATCAAGCGTTACTTCGGAAAAAAGTAAAACTGGTCAAGAAAAAACGGTAACACTTAAATTCTCAAATGTAACTTCCGTTTCAGCTAAAGCGGGAGCAGCAAAATTTAAGGAAATAGCGGAGAAAGACTCAAAGGGATCAGTTAAAATTAAGTTATACCCAGACAACCAACTTGGGGACGACCGAGTTGTTATTGAAACAACTCAGTTTGGTGACATTGATATTGGTGTTAGTTCAACTAGCCCAATAGCTACGATGTATCCTAATTTTTATCTTTTCGATGCGCCATATTTATTTTTAAATAATAAAGAAGCATATGCAGGTCTTGATGGTAAGGTCGGTAAGAATATTTTGAGTGGAATGGATAAGATTGGATTAAAAGGACTTGCATTTTGGGAAAACGGGTTCCGTAACTTTACTGACAGCAAAATTGCAGTCCGTAAACCTTCAGATGTTAAAGGATTAAAGATTCGTACGATGGAAAACGAGGTTCATATAGCAGCATGGAAAGCGTTAAGTGCAAATCCTACTCCTATGGCATTTACAGAATTATTCACAGCACTTCAACAGGGAACTGTAGATGGTGAGGAAAATCCTCTAGGTATTATTGATGCTAACAAATTTGCTGAGGTTCAGAAATATGTTTCTTTAACACAACATGTTTATACGCCTTATGTTGTAACAATGAATTTGAAAAAATATAATTCATTGTCAGATAATCAAAAGGCTGCAATTACAAAAGCAGCTGTAGAATCAACAAAAGTTCAACGAGAAGAATCACAAAAGATTGAGAAAGAAATTTTGAAGAAGTTTAAATCACAGAGTGTAACTGTATTGGACTTAACAAGTGATGAGAAAGCGGCATTCCAAAAGATCATGGCTAACCCTAAAGTTTTAGATTTGGTAAGAAAAAAGATGACAAATCCAGAATATATTAATGAAATTAAAAAGTAATTATAAAAAATAAAAACCTCGGATTTCTATCCGAGGTTAAGAATTAAAGAATATTAATTAGTAGTTTAGGAGAGGGTGAAATTATTGAAATTAATAAAACTGATTGATGATAAAATAGAAATAGCAATATGTGTAGTGCTTATATCATTGATGACAATTCTTGTTTTTGTCCAAGTAATTATGAGATATGTAATGGGAAATTCGCTTGTATGGTCGGAAGAATTAGCAAGATATTTATTTATTTGGTTAATTTATATTGGAATTAGCTATGGAGCTAAGATTATGAAACATATTAAAATAGATGCTTCATTAAAACTTTTCCCTCTAAAAATTAGACCAGTTACTGTAATAGTTGGTGACACATTGTTTTTAGTATTTTCATTATTTATAACATTTTCTGCCTTTTTAGTTGTACAGAAAGAGATAACTTTAGGCCAAACTTCTCCAGCTATGCAGTTACCTATGTGGATTATTTATGCTGCTCCTATGATTGGATTTGCTTTGACATCTATTAGACAAGTACAAACAATCATATATCGAGTACATAAACTGAGAAAAGGGGGAGAAGTTGATGGTTAGTGCAGCTTTATTTATTAGTCTTATTGTTTTTCTTATATTTAATGTACCAGTAGGTATCGCTATTGGGCTTTCTTCTTTAGTTGCAATTATTGCAGGTGACACACTTTCCTTAGGTTATTTACCGCAAGCATTAGTTACTGGTACTGATTCTTTTGTAATAATGGCAATACCATTGTTCATTCTTGCAGGTGATTTAATGGGAGCGGGTGGTGTTTCTAAACGTATTTTAAATGTTGCGAATTTGTTCTTTGGTAGAATAACAGGAGGGCTTGCAATTGTAACGGTTGCTGTATGTATGTTCTTTGCAGCTGTTTCCGGTTCTGGACCTGCAACAGTTGCTGCGATAGGATCTATGGTTATTCCTACTATGATAGAAAATGGATATAGTAAAAGTTTCACATTGGCATTGATTGCCACTGCCGGTACTATAGGGGTAATAATTCCACCTAGTATACCAATGGTTATTTATGGTGTTGCTACGGGTACTTCTATCAGTTCTTTGTTCATGGGAGGATTCTTGCCAGGATTCTTAATTGGGGGTGCATTAATTGCCTATTGCTACTTTTATTGCAAAAAAAAGGGCTGGAAAGGTCAAGAAGACAAGTTTTCATGGAAAAAGGTTGTGGTTGTAACTTGGGATGCTAAATGGGCTTTGGTTAACCCTCTTATTATTTTGGGTGGTATTTATGCTGGAATATTTACTCCAACTGAGGCAGCAGCTGTAGCAGCTGTGTATGCATTCATTTGTGGTGTATTTATATATAAAGAATTAAATTTTAAAAAATTAATTAGTACAATTGTAAATTCATGTTCAACAACAGGAACAGTAATGGTTATCCTTGGATGTGCAACTGCTTTTACAAAAATACTGACGCTTGAACAGGTACCAGAGACGGTTGCAAGTATGCTTATTAATTTAACAGATAATCGAATGGTTTTATTATTATTAATTAATGTTTTATTATTGCTTGTTGGTTGCGTAATGGATACCACTCCAGCAATGATGATATTGGCACCAATATTATTACCAGTTGCAATTTCTATAGGATTAAATCCAGTTCACTTTGGACTTATTATGGTTGTCAATTTGGCAATTGGTTTTATTACACCACCGCTAGGTATAAATCTGTTTGTTGCTGCAAGGGTTGGTGAGGTGCCACTGGAAACAGTCACGAAAGGAATTATTCCTTTCATAATTATAATGATTATTTGTTTAGCTGTAATTAGTAATATTCCACAGATTTCATTGTTTTTACCTAATTTATTAGCTAAGTAATTTAATTTTTAAAAAATACAAAGGAGTGAAATTAATATGAAGGCATTAGTTTATACTGGGCCCAAAAAAGTTGAATTAAGAGATATAGTAGAACCAACGTTAAAAGATGGAAATATTAAATTGAAAATAATGTATTGTGGTATATGTGGATCTGATATTGGCATATATCTTGGTGCACATCCAAGAGCAAAAGCACCTTTAGTTCTCGGACATGAGTTTTTAGGAAAAGTAATTGAAGATGGTAAGAAGTTTAAAAAGGGTGATAGAGTTGTTGCTTACCCTCTTCTATCCTGTGGTTATTGTCTTCCATGTCGCACAGGTAATGCACACGTTTGTAACACATTAGGGTTACTAGGAATTGATGTTGATGGTGGTTTGTGTGAATATGTGTCTGTAGATGAGGACGTACTGTACAAGGTTCCGGATAATATATCTGATATAGCAGCTACTGTTATTGAACCCCTTGCGGTTATTGTAAGAGCGATTCACCAAAGTAACTTTAAATCACTTGATGTTGTAGCAGTTATCGGAGCAGGTCCAATAGGAATGATTACAGGTATGATGTTAAAACATATGGGAGCTTCAAAGATTTTCATTTCTGATATTGATGAAAATCGTATTGAAAAAGCAAAAGAATTTGGCATGATTCCTATTAACCCAAAAACAGAAAACCTAGAAGATATAACTAAAGCTGCTACGGGTGGTGAAGGTGTTGATGTGTTGTTTGAGTGTAGTGGTGCTGAAATTGCAGCAATTCAAATGACTGATATCACAAGAGTTGGTGGAAACATTTGTATGGTGTCTGTACATAAAGCACCTCACAATGTTAATTTAAGAGATATTAACTTTAAAGAACAACATTTAGTTGGTACTAGAGTATATACAAGGGAAGAATTTAGGCAAGCTGTTGAATACTCCTCCATGATTAAATATGATTTGGAAAAAATTATTTCTCATATTGTTCCATTAAAGGATAGCGAAAAGGTATTTGATATGATTGCTGACCCTAGTTGTGCCACTGTTAAAGTTATTGTGGATTGCACAAATATTTAATAAGACAACAAGAAGACTACTAATTTTAATATAAGCGAGGTCAAAACATGGCTAATATAATAAAAGATAAAATTTTAGAGAATAAAATAATAGCTATTGTTAGAGGAGTCAGCAAAAATAATATTCTTAAAACAGTAGAATCACTTTTAAACGGTGGGATAAAACTTATTGAGGTTACTTATAATCACGAAAGTAAAAAGAGTTTAGAAGAAACTTTACAGATGATTAAAATGATCAATAATGAATACAAGAGCGATGTGATTTTAGGCGCAGGTACTGTACTCACAGCAGAACAGGTGATTAGAGCAGTACAAGCAGGTGCGGAGTATATTATATCACCTAACACGGACATTGAAGTTATTAAAAAAACAAAAGAACTACTTAAAATTTCCATTCCTGGAGCCTTTACAGCATCCGAGGTTGTAACTGCATATAACTTGGGAGCAGATCTCGTTAAGCTCTTTCCGGCTGGATTACTAGGAACTGAATATATAAAAGCTATACGTGGACCATTGAATCATATTCCACTTCTTGTCACAGGTGGTGTCGATTTAACCAATATAAATAAGTTTATGAAAGTTGGAGCAGCGGGAGCAGGTATAGGCGGAAGTCTTGTAAACAAAGCAAATATTGATGAGGGTGAATTTCACAAAATAAAACTGATGGCACAGGAATATGTATCAGAAATTAAATGTAGATAGTGTGTATTGATGTCAATTCACAATGCAGAATCAAAGGGAGAAATAAATGAAAATTGCAATAGGTAATGACCATGCTGGGTTACTTCTTAAGAATTTTATAACTAATTTTTTGAAAAGTAAAGGTATTGAAGTTATTGATTATGGTACAAATGAATTATGCCATTGTTATTCAGCACCTATAGCTGAAATGGTAACTAAATCAATTTTGTGCGGAAAGAGTGACAGAGGAATATTAATTTGTGGAACGGGAGTAGGAATGTCCATTGCTGCTAATAAATTTAAAGGAATAAGATGTGTTGTATGTTCAGATCCATATACTGCACAAATGTCAAGGAGCCATAACAACACTAATATTTTAGCAATTGGTGCAAGGGTTCTAGGAAGTGAATTAGCACAGTTCATTGTAGAAATTTGGGTTAACACCGATTTCGAAGCTGGAAAAAGAATAAATTCGTATAATCTAATATCGGAAATAGAAAATAAAAATTTCAAATAAAAGATTTCATCATAAAAAAGAGAATAGCAATGAATAAATTTGATTTAACCGGGGAAAAAGCTATCCTAACAGGAGGTACCAGAGGACTTGGGTATGGAATGGCGGAAGGGCTTTTAGAAGCTGGGTGTGAAGTGGCAATTATCGGTTCTTCCGATAAGACATTTGCAGTAGCAGCAACTTTTGTTGAAAAAGGATATACATGCTATGGCATAAAAGCAGATTTAAGAGACAGGCAAGAAAATTACCGGGCTTTTAATGATTGTCTAGCAGCGCTGGGTGGTGATTTGGATATTATGGTGACAGCGGCGGGAATTCAAAGAAGGCATAGTGCAGAGAATTTTCCCATTGAAGAATGGGATGAGGTTATGAGTATCAATCTTAATTCAGTATTTACTATGTGCCAATTGGCAGGTTGAATTATGATTAAAAAGGGCTCTGGGAAGATTATTAATATAGCTTCAATGTTAAGTTTCTTTGGTGGATATACGGTACCTGCTTATGCAGCAAGCAAGGGTGGTGTCGCACAACTTACTAAGGCACTTGCTAATGAGTGGGCAGGAAAAGGAATTAACATAAATGCACTTGCACCTGGATATATGGATACAGAAATGAATGTGGCTTTAATTAATGATCCAGGACGTAATAGTGAAATTTTGAACCGTATTCCAGCTGGTCGATGGGGAACTCCAGAAGATATGAAAGGCATTCTTGTACTTCTTGCATCAGAATCTTCCAATTATCTTAATGGAGCCATAATTCCTGTGGATGGTGGTTATCTCAATAGATAATAGAAAATTACAATTAATTTTCTCAAATTAAAACATATAATCAAAGATTTTGTTATTAACCAAGGAAAGAGATTGTTTAAGTATAGAAATTGATATATACATTGAAATGGTCTCTTTCAATGTATAGTTTCATATTTAATTAAATGGTTAGAATACAAAAATAATAAGAGATACTGAAGTATGTAAGCAAGAACACATTCCAATTATTTTTTAAGCAATGACTGGGAATGTAAATTTAGACATGTGTAATATATTTAAATAACAAAGTTGGAGGATTATTATGTTCATTGGATTAGTAATTATACTATTAATGGTTCTTACACTACCTTTTGTTGTAAAAGAAGTTGAAAACAATCTGGAGGTATTTCTATTTGTAATGGGATTTTCTGCCACAATAATCGCTGGAGTTTTAAGTGTTAATTTTATTTTAGAGGTATTTCAAAACAAGTTACTCTATTTTATAACCTTTGCTGTACTTATTGCAGGACTAATTTTTAAAGCCTTAAAGGAAAGGGTAAAGGGTATTATTAGCAATATTTTAAAAAGAGTTCCACTTAGGTTATTTGTTTTTTTAATTATTGTAATACTGGGACTAGCTTCAAGTGTCATAACAGCAATAATTGCTGCATTACTATTGGTGGAAATTGTTAATGCTATGCCCATTACAAGAAAGGATAAGGTAAGTATAGTTATAGTTGCATGTTTCTCAATTGGACTAGGTGCAGTACTTACGCCTGTTGGAGAGCCATTATCAACTATAGTTGTTTCAAAGCTTAATGCTAACTTCTGGTATTTAGCAAAATATTTAGGTTGCTATATTATCCCAGGGGTTGTACTTATGGGTATATTAGGGGCATTCATGGTTAAAACAGATGACGTGAAGGTAGAAAATGATTTTAAGACTATAAATCATGAACATGATGAGACTGATGATTCCCTTGAACCAGACATAGAAAATGAAACCTATGGGGAAGTATTTATAAGGGCATTTAAAATATTCATATTTATATTTGCACTTGAACTTTTGGGAGCAGGTTTTAAGCCACTTATAGATACTTATGTAATTAGTCTTGATAGTAGGCTACTTTATTTCATTAATATGATATCTGCTGTACTTGATAATGCAACGTTAGCCGCTGCTGAAATAAGTGTAAAAATGACACAAATACAAATTGAATCTGTGCTTATGGGACTTTTAATCAGCGGAGGTATGCTGATTCCTGGAAATATACCAAACATTATATCTGCACATAAGCTTAAGATTAACAGTAAGGAATGGGCAAAGATTGGAGTTCCTGTGGGATCTGCATTAATGCTTTTATATTTTGTTACTATATTCATATTATAAGTAATAGTAATTGAGAAATTCATCAAAATTTTCAGCGAGATGCTAGTTTAAAAAATTTTTTACAGTAATTTAAGCTACTAAGTATTAATTTAAAGTTTTAGTCGAATTAAAACTTGAAAGGGGTTAAAAATTTGAAAAGAATAGAAACAATTAAAAACATAATTAA
Source organism: Clostridium psychrophilum (assembly GCF_018861705.1). Classification (GTDB taxonomy): domain Bacteria; phylum Bacillota; class Clostridia; order Clostridiales; family Clostridiaceae; genus Clostridium_AD; species Clostridium_AD psychrophilum. The sequence goes on from NZ_JAHLEC010000082.1 coordinate 11,381, forward strand.
TAGCGGGGTTGTGGCTGTAATAAGAGCTGAGTCTAAAGAGCAAGGTATAAAAATAGTTGAGGCTATAAAAAAAGGGGGAATTAATGCTTTAGAAATCACTATGACAGTACCAGGTGGTTTAGATATAATAAAAGAACTCTCAGAAATATACAAAGATGAAAATCTTATAATTGGTGCAGGTACAGTATTAGATGCTGAAACTGCAAGGCTTTGTATATTAGCAGGAGCTAAATATATTGTAAGTCCAAGCTTTAACGCTGAAACAATAAAACTTTGTAATAGATATAGAATTGCGGTAATACCAGGTATTATGACAGTTAGAGAGGCCATTGAAGCATTAGAACTAGGAGTGGAACTCCTAAAAGTATTTCCAGGAAACGCTTTTGGGCCCTCTATAATCAGTTCATTTAAGGGACCACTTCCACAGGGAAATTTTATGCCAACAGGAGGAGTAAATCTTAATAATATAAAAGATTGGATAAAGGCAGGAGCTGTTGCGGTTGGAACCGGGGGGGATTTAACTAAGGGTGCTAAAACTGGTGACTACGATTTGATAACTAAGACAGCAGCCAAATTTGTTGAAGAAGTTAGATTAGCTAGGTTAATATAGGGGTAGTAACTGCAAAACGCGGATTTTATACGTTAAGACATATATTACCAAAACGCCGATATGTTCAAAGAAATTTTTGAATATATCGGTGTTTTAATTACTCTAAAGCATATTTTAAACATATTCCTTAAGAATAAGGGGTAGTAGGAGCATACGTGTCATGTACTGAAAAGTATTTGTTAAATATAGTATTTTACCTATGGTAATAAAGAAAGGCAACAATTCCTTTTCTAGTTGCAGAACAATATCTGAACATTTTTAGACTTTATTTCCTATTCTTAAAATTTTTTTTTCCAAATTGTGTGTTTTGCCCATCACCCCGAAAAGGTGGAATAGGCATATTATCCAAGGAACTTTTAAAATATTCTCAAAGTGATTCATATTCTTTAACTCTTCTATAAAAAGTATTATTTTTCATGTCAACAAGCTCCATAGCTTTAACGGCTTTATATTATCTTGTTTCCACTTCCTATAAAGAGTACAGCCGACATACGGGTAAAAACAGGCCACATGCTGGAATTACTATCCACATGTGGCCCATGTATTTTTTTATAGGTGTTACATCAAGTCTATTGGGGGTAGCATACGCAAAATTATATTTCGCACGCCAAGAGAAATTAAACCCATAAATGTAATATCTTAAAATTTAAAGCGTCTTATTTTGATTTAAATTAAATTTATACTCGCCTAAAAAAATTATATACTTCCATCCCAGTCGTGATATATTATTCAAGAAACTTTTGTCAAATCCAGCATTACACTTTAGAGGGGTATGAAGAACATAGCTGTCACCAGAAGCAATAGGAAATTTCTAATTTTCCATATATGAAAGTTCCGAATCTTATTTTGGAACTTAAACTTAGGTGTATTTAAAGCATTTTATTGAGTATTTTAGAGGCATATGGTAAGCTAATCTTAAAATAAGTTCCTACTCTTGACATTATAGGAACTTTCGAAAGGTGATATATGGAATCTAATAATAAAATTGATCAGGGCTTTAAATTTAGTGAGATAGAAATAGATTTTGTAAATAATAATAGAAAAGTAGAAACAAAAATAGGTTTTGCAGTTCTTTATAAATTCTTTCAAAATAATGGACGTTTCCCATATTCCAAGTTTGAAATTTCAAATGAACTTATTTGTTATATTTCTGAACAAATTGGAGTAGATAGCTCTTGTTATAATGATTATGATTGGAATGGAAAATCAATAATTAATCACAGAAAGCAAATTAGAGAGCTCTTCTTATTTAGAGAGTGTACTGTTCAGGATTATGATACGATTAAAATATGGATTTTGAGTAACGTCCTCCCTAAAAATGATGATTATGAATTAGTTAAGAAGGAAGTATATAAGCAATTCAAGGAACTAAAAATAGAACCAACCACACCAGAAAGAATAGAAAGAATAGTCAGTTCAGCTATAAATACATATGAAAATAATATCTTTGAAAGTATTTTTAATAAGTTGACAGTTGAAACTATCAAAAATTTCGACTTGTTCCTTGCTACTGAATCACAAAATAACAACATGGAACAAATAATATGGTTTAATGATTTCAATATTGATCCTGACGGTGCAAATATTAAAAGTGTTTTTAATGAATCTAATAAATTAAAAACTATTGAAGGTATGATGATACCAGAAGATATTTTCAAAGACATACCATCAAAGCTTTTAAAAAAGTATTATAAACGTAGTAAAGCTGAAAATATCAGTGAATTTAAAAGGCATCCGGATGCCATGAGAAATGGTCTATTAGCTATATTTTTTCATTTTAAATCAATGGAAATTAAGGATAATTTAGTAGATTTACTTATAAAAATACTGAACAATTTAGACACAAGTGCAAATAGAAAAATAAAAAAAGAACTTGCAGAGAGCACAAATTATACTAGGAATAAAAATAAATTACTTTTGAAAATTGCTAAAGCTGTTGTCGAGAGCCCAGAAGCTAAGACATGCGACTTAATATATCCAATAGCTGACGAGCAAAAATTAAAGGATTTAATTAATGAGTTAGAAAATAAGAGTGATGATATATTAAATAAGAAAAATTATAATAACATGATATCTTCCTATCAAAGGCATTATAGGCGTATTTTGCCGGATATAATAAATGCGTTGAATTTCAATTCAAATAATGATAAATATAAGCCTATAATAAAGGCAATAGAACTTATAAAGAAGTATTTAGATTCAAAATCACGTTATTATTCAAAGGATGAAATAGTTCCCATTGAGGGTGTTGTTAGACCTATGTGGAAAGATATGATAGAAGATAAATCGGGGAAAAATAACGCACTTAGAATTAAGAGAGCTAACTATGAATTGTGTGCCTTGCAGGCTTTAAAGGATAAGCTTCGCTGCAGAGAGGTTTGGATAAGTGGCGCTGATAAATACAGGAACCCTGATGAGGATCTTCCAAAGGACTTTGATATAAAAAAAGAGGAATACTACTTAGCAATAAATCAGCCTTTAGATGTAAATGACTTTATTGAAAAGATAAAATCATATATGAAGGATTCTTTATCTAAGCTAAATAAGACTATTCCTAAAAATGAAAAGGTTAAAATCCTAGATATAGGAAATGGAAGAATAAAAATTTCGCCATCTCCAAAACAACCAGAGGCAAAAAATCTTTTGAAATTGAAACGTGAAATATCAAATCGTTGGCCTGATTTGAATTTATTAGATGTTTTTAAAGAAGCTGACTTAAGAATTGACTTCACAAAACATTTAAAAACTAGCGCAACTCAAGAAAGGTTAACCCGAGAAATTATAAGAAAACGTTTGTTAGTTGTAGACTTGTAGTTTAATATATCCTGATAATATAAGTGATTTGCAAATTTAAGTAACCTTTAAAATATAAAAAGGATAAATGAATGTGTTAATTAAATTTAACATTCCT
>NZ_JAHLEC010000083.1 GCF_018861705.1 Clostridium psychrophilum
AGCCTTTTTGTCATACCTGCTATTATTTCACTTATAGTATTACATCCAAATAAATACTTTTGTTCCTCAAATATGGAATTGTTAATTATTGTTTTCCGAGTACACTCTTATAATTATTCTGTTTGTATAAATATATTAATAATATAACATTTTAGAACTATTTAATATTTTTTAAAAGCAAATATAATTCAAAGTAGAAACATTAGCACCAAAAAATAATATGAAAGTACAATTAATATATACGAACATTTTCGTTACTATTAGTGGTATTGTATGTTATAATATGAATGAAAATCGTTTTTAATCTTAATATGTACGTATGGAGGCAAAATATGAGAAATACTTATAATACACCATTAAACAGTAGATACGCATCAAAAGAAATGAGCTTTTTATTTTCAGATGATATGAAATTTACAACTTGGAGAAAGTTGTGGGTAGCTTTAGCTGAAGGTGAAAAACTATTTGGACTTAATATAACACAAGATCAAATTAATGAACTTAAATCTTATGTGAATGATGTAAATTATGATGTGGCTGAAAAAAAAGAAAAAGAAATAAGGCATGATGTAATGAGTCATGTATATGCATACGGAGTCCAGTGTCCTAATGCAAAGGGAATTATACATCTAGGAGCTACTAGTTGCTACGTAGGGGATAACACTGATTTAATAATAATGAAAAAGGCTTTATTATTAATTAAGAAGAAAATGGTTAATGTACTTAGCAAATCTTCAAAATTTGCATTAAAATACAAAGATGTTCCTACTTTGGGTTATACACATTTACAACCAGCTCAATTGACTACTGTAGGCAAAAGAGCAACTCTATGGATTCAAGATTTAGTAATGGATCTAGAAAACTTAAACTTTGTAATTGATAAAATAAAACTACTAGGAGTAAAAGGAACTACAGGAACCCAAGCTAGTTTCATGAACTTATTCGATAATGATGAGAAAAAAGTGAAAGATTTAGATAAATATGTTGCAAACACTATGGGTTTTAAAGATACATATCCAGTTACTGGTCAAACCTATTCGAGAAAAGTAGATTCTATAATATTAAATACATTATCAGAAATTGCCCAGAGTGCATATAAATTTAGTAATGATTTAAGAATACTTCAAAGCATGAAAGAATTAGAAGAACCTTTTGAAAAGAAACAAATTGGATCTTCTGCAATGGCATATAAAAGAAATCCTATGCGTTCTGAGAGAATTAGTTCTTTATCAAGATATATCATAGTTGATTCACTTAATCCTGCTATAACAGCTGCAACGCAGTGGTTTGAGCGAACACTAGATGATTCAGCTAATAAGCGAATATCAGTAGCTGAAGCGTTCCTTGCACTTGATGGAGTTTTAAATTTATATATGAATATTGCTGGAAACATGGTGGTATATGAAAAAGTAATTACTGCACATGTTAATCATGAACTACCATTTATGGCTACAGAAAATATTCTTATGGAAGCAGTTAAGAAGGGCGGGGACAGACAAGATCTTCACGAACATCTTCGAGTTCATTCTATGGCTGCAGCAAAACGTGTTAAAGAAGAAGGTCTAAGTAATGATCTTATAGAAAGAATTATAAATGATCCGATCTTTAAGATGTCAAAGGAAGAGATTATAGCTGTAATTGACCCAATTAAATTTGTTGGTAGAGCTCCAAGTCAAGTAGTAGAGTTTATAGAAGAGTATGTAAATCCAATAATCGATGCTAACAAAGATGCATTGGGAGTTGAAACTTCTATAGAAGTATAATATTTAATGCCTGATATAAACTAAAATTAAAAAGCTATCAGCAATATAAAACTGGTAGTTTTTTAATTTTAACAATATTTATTGAAAAATGTAATTTAAATTGTGAATGATAATAAAAAATTAAAATAATAATTAAAATGCATGATTTTACCCCCTCTTTTGTAGTATAATAATGTCGTGAAATGTAAGTTTCACGACATTATTATGTATTTTGGAGGTACACATGAAATCAAATATAAATGGTATTTATAACAATGAAATTCCAAAGTTTCTAAATGATTATTTTAATTACTTAACTACTATTAAAGGCTGTTCTATTAATACTATTGTTGCTTACACTGCTGATTTGTCACTCCTTTTAAAGTTTTTAAAGATATATAAAGGTTTAGTACCATCAGATAAGGCAATGCCCCTTGAAATTATTAATATAAGTGACCTAACATTAGATACATTAAGAACTCTTACATTACAAGATCTATATGCATATATCTCCTATCTTGGAAAGTATAGAGCTAATGGTAACTATGCTAAAGCAAGAAAAATAGCTTCTATTAAGTCTCTATTTAAGTATCTAACAACTAAAGCTAAAGTTATAACATTCGACCCAACAATAGATTTAGAGTCACCCAAACTTGGTAAACGTAGTCCAGTTTTTTTAACTTTAAATGAAAGCAAGACTTTACTTGAGGCTACAATCTCTCGAGATAAACATTCGGTTCGAGACCATAGTATCATTACATTATTTTTAAACTGCGGTCTCCGGTTATCAGAACTTTGCAGTATCAATATATCTGACATGAAAGACGACACATTGTCTGTTATTGGGAAAGGAAATAAAGAGCGTACAATTTATCTAAACAAAGCATCACTTAGAGCTATTCATAAATACTTACCAATTAGATATATGAATATAGATAAAATTCACGTTGAGGATAAGGATGCCCTTTTTATCAGTGGTAAATATGGAAGGATTAATAAAAGAACTGTAGAAAGAATTGTCAAAAAGTACATAGGAAATGCCGGTCTTAATAAAAACAAATATACTCCTCATAAGTTAAGACATACTTCAGCTACTCTTATGTATAAATATGGGAATGTAGATATTCGAAGTTTACAAGAAATCTTAGGGCATGAAAATATTTCTACTACTCAAATATATACTCATGCAGATGATGAAAAACTACGAAATGCAGTTAAGTCGAATCCCCTTTCTGATGAGCAATAAAAAAAGTATATATTATCATAATTATGGTAATATATACTTTCTAACTATATTGAAACATATACAATGCTATACATTTCTTATTTGTTTTTTAGTCTTATAAGCCCTGGAAATTCCTCTTTAAGTACTGCTGAGTTATCTTCCTGCTCGTCGAGTAACTCTTTTACACCGTCTATGTCATCTATAAATTCCCAGACTTCATTGTTTTGAGGAATATAATCATCTTTGCTTGATTTTAAAAGTTCTTCTTCTTCAAGAAATGAATTGTAATCTTCAGTTTTTGATTGTTCATCATTCGTATTTTCTTCTTTTGACTCAATTGCATTAATTTTGTCCTTATTATAAATAGTATCTTCTATTTTTTCAGGTCCCTCATTCTCAAATACTTCATCAATTTTTATAGCTTTGACATCATATCCTTCAAGTTCTAGACATTTTCCGCAATTATCACATTTTTTATTTGAATTTAATTCGCAGACTTCACAGTCACCACAATTATCACAAATTTTTTTTTCATTAAATATACATTTTTTGGACATACGACACCCCACTATGTTTATTTCTAATACGTTCATAATAGTCTATTATAACAAATAATATTTAATAAATCAAATTTGAATACTCTTGGGAACTTTACATTTTCTATGCACTTGCTATTAATGCTTTTGATTAAAATAGAACATAAGTTTGATGTTTTTACAGTAATATGGTATAATTCTACTACGAATGAGAGGTGTTTTTATGTTAACACAAAAGAAAGATAAGCAAAGTGAAATATATAACTTTATAAAAGATCAAGTTCAATCAAAAGGATATCCACCCTCAGTAAGAGAAATATGCTCAGCTGTAGGATTAAAATCCACCTCTACTGTTCATGGTCATTTAGAAAGATTAGAAAAAAAAGGATATATACGTAGAGACCCTACCAAGCCTCGCGCAATAGAATTATTAAAGGATTCAGTCATACGAAAAGAGCTTATAGATATACCTATTATAGGAAAAATTACTGCAGGGGTACCTATCCTCGCTGTTGAAAATGTAGAAGATACATTTACAATTCCATTAAATTTCACTAAAACTAATAATGAGCTGTTTATGCTTAAAGTTTCTGGTAGTAGCATGATTGAAGCAGGAATATTAAATGGTGACCTTGCTATAATAGAGAAAATAAATGCAGCTAAAAATGGTGATATAGTCGTAGCTTTAATTGATAATGAAGCAACTATTAAAAGATTTTTCAAGGAAAAAGGTCATATAAGACTTCAACCTGAAAATTTATCAATGTCTCCTATCATAATTAAGGACTGCTCAATTTTAGGCATACTTGTGGGTATTTATAGAAAATATTAAATGTTCCCTTTTATATATACAAAAATGACTGCAATAATATTAATCATTGCAGTCATTTTTATGTTATATGAGCATCTAGTAAAATTTTCAATAATATGCATCATATAAAATACGGTTGTATTATTATATGATTTTTGAAAGTGCTATTAGTATTCCAATTTTAGCATGATCAAAAGTTAGACCACCCTGCAAATAAGCTATATAAGGCTCTCTAATTGGAGCATCAGCAGATAGTTCTATAGATGAGCCTTGTATAAAGGCCCCTGCTGCCATTATAACTTTATCTTCATATCCTGGCATATCCCATGGTTCACACTGTACAAAAGAGTCAATTGGAGATCCAGCCTGTATACCTTTAATAAAGCTAATTAACATTTCCTTATTATTAAATTTAATAGCTTGAATTATATCACTTCTTTTATCGGTGTACTTTGGAAGAACTTCAAATCCTGCAAGTTCCATAATCCTTGCGCAGAAAATCGCACCCTTTAAAGCCTCCATAGCTACATGCGGTGCTATAAATAATCCTTGGAATAAAGACCTCATTACTCCAAATGTAGAACCACATTCTCCGCCTATGCCTGGAATTGTTAGTCTATATGAAGCTTGAGTCACATATTCTTCTTTACCCGCAATATACCCACCAGTAGGTGCAATTCCGCCACCAATATTTTTTATTAATGAACCAGCAACTAAATCTGCACCAACATCTGTAGGTTCCTTGGTTTCAATAAATTCTCCATAACAATTGTCTACAAAACAAATCACATTAGGATTTATAGCTTTAGCTGACTTAATAATTTTTTCTATTTCACAAATTAATAAAGCTTTTCTCCACCCATACCCAGTAGATCTTTGAATATGAACTAACTTTATAGATTTATCTTCTAGAAGAGTTTTTTCCATTAACTTAATATCAACCCTAGATTCACTATTTAATTCTAATTGTTTATAATTTACACCATAATCTTTTAGTGAACCTATGTTTTTACCATTATTTATGCCTATTATATTATGAAGTGTATCATAAGGGGTTCCACATACGGAAAGCATAGTATCATTAGGTCTTAAATTACCAAATAATGCGGCTCCAATTGCATGAGTTCCATTTACAAAATGCGGTCTTACCAATGCACTTTCACAATTAAAAATTCTTGCATAAACTTTATCTAATGAATCACGTCCTATATCACCATACCCATAACCAGATGAATTTGTAAAATGAGAATCACTAATTCGTTCATCTTGAAGTGCAGATAAAACCTTAAGCTGATTAAATTCTCTTATCTCATCTAATGCGTTAAACTCACCTTTCACATCTTGTATTGCTATATCATAAAGTCCTAGCGTTTTTGGACTTATCTTATACTTCTTTTTAAGATATTCTTTTGTTATATCCAACATTTTTTAAGTTCCCCTTTGTATTATGTATTTTAAATTACATTTAATCAACTAAAATAAAATGAACTATACTGTATTATCTAGTTATTTTATTTTAACTGCCTTAGTAATAATACCATATATACTACTAATGTAGAACAGTTTTGTATAATTAATTGCTCACTTAAAAACAATCACGATAAATAAAAGAGACCTCACAAAACATTTTATTGCTTTATGAATTCTCTTTTTCTCAACACATTTTTGTAGTTTTGGTTTAGAAATTATCTACTGAAATATATAAGTTTTAAATAGACAATCTTGCTATTTTCAAAGCACTCTCTATGCTTTTAGTTGATGCTATAAATCCTGCTTTATGACAGAATATAGCATCATCTATTTTAATTATAGAATTTATTTCTTCTCTTGATTTTCCTCTAATTGATTCTAATAAATCTTTCCTTGCATCAAAAGTGCCTACTGTTTTCTTGACAGTTTGGATCTTATATTCTGTATTATTGTCATCTGGAGAAATAACAAATAATACTTCATTATTTACATCTGTTTTTAATAACTGTTGAAGCCAAGGGCAACCATTTTTTAGAATCATTATCTCTTTAGCCGTTCTATTCTTAAAAGCATCATTTACTATCATCTTTGCATTTACAACAGATACTTGTCTGTTTATAATTTTTTTTAGTACCTCTGTAGTATATCTAGTTGCCTCTTCAAATGCCTCGTCTTTGGACGAGGCAGAATCCCATGTAGGATTAAAGCTCTGAATAATATCACTAATTGTAGTTACTTTAATTTCAGATTTTATGTCTATACCATTATCTGTAGCATCTATGCCCTGCACTAAATTTTTATCAACATAATCAAAAATTGAAATTATATCACTTTCATTAAGTTTACAATTAAACTTTTGTATTACCCTTGACCCAAATTCTCGCCAGACTAGACCACAAGCAGCATATGGAATATTATTTTCTCTTATTTCTTTATCTAATTGATGATGGTCAAATTCTCCAAAAGATATGTCATAAACAAAGTCTAATTTATTAAGTATATCCTCATCCCTTGTTCTTGTAACCTTTATATTACCTAGTAGTAGCCTAAGTATAGCTGTAGCCATAACATCATCCGCATGGAATTTGCCACTATGGGTTCCTAATGTTTTAATACTTTTATCATTAATCATCATTTACCTCTTTCATATTTATATTATCTATAGATATAAGTAGTGATTGCATAATATATTTTTAAATTTCTTCACTATTTAATGCTATCGGTTTTAATGGTGAGATACTAGAAATTGCATGTTTGTATATCATCATTTGTTTTCCATCACAATTTAGTACAACTGTAAAATTGTCAAAGCCTGTTACATTACCCTTCAATTGAAAACCATTGACTAGATATAAAGTAACTAGTATTTTGTTCTTTCTAGCCCCATTTAAAAATATATCTTGCAAATTATTAGTAGATTTATTCATATATACATCTCCTCAATTAATATTTCACTTGAATAACATAATATTTTGAACTTTATTACAAGAGTGTAGTTGTTTGGTAATATATTCCACGATTTCATCATCAGTGTTAAATTCATCTTTATTTATCCAATTTACTCTCGAATCTTTTCTAAACCAAGTAAGTTGCCTTTTAGCATAATTTCTGCTTCCTTGTTTAATCATTTCAATGGCCTCATTTAAAGATATTTCACCATTTAAGTAATACAATATCTCTTTATAGCCTATTCCCTTCATTGATTGCATATCTGCATTATAGCCCATTTTTTTCAATCGTATAACTTCATCAATTAAATTGTTTTTTATCATAATATCTACACGGCGATTTATTCTGTTATATAATTCTTTTCTATCCATATTTAGCACAAAATAATGTACATTATAAGGAATGTCAAAAATATTTTGTCCTTGTACAAATTCACTCATACTCTTCCCACTAACTTTATATACTTCTAGAGCTCTAATAACTCTCTTTAAGTCATTGGGATACAATTTATTATAAGCATCAATATCTATATTCTTAAGTAGATTATGCACATATTCTTTTCCTTTTTCATCTGCAAGTTTTGTAAGATATTCTCTATATACATCATCCTTATTGGTATCTGCAAAACTATAGTTATATATTAATGAATTAATATATAATCCAGTTCCCCCAACTATCATTGGGAGTTTATTTTTATTAGAAATATCTAAAATAGCACTTTGTGCTATTTTTTTGAATTCCGCTACGCTAAATTTTTCGCTAGGCTCTATTATATCTATCAAATGATGTGGAATTTCTCTCATTTCTTGTATTGTAATTTTAGCAGATCCAATATTCATATATTTATATATTTGCATTGAATCGGCCGATATAATTTCCCCATTTAGTTTTTCTGCAAGTTTTATAGAAATTTCGGTTTTTCCCACAGCTGTTGGTCCTGCTAAAATAAATAAGTCCTTCATATATTCACCTTTTTCTATTGTATTCTTTTAAATCTTTTTTCTAATTCGTTAAGTGTAATTTTTATAATTGTAGGTCGTCCATGAGGACAAGTAAATGGCTCATCTATATATCTTAAATCATTAATTAGTTTAGCCATTTCTTGCTCTGTTAGCTGATTATTTGCTTTAACAGCTGCTTTACATGCAAGAGATGCTACTTTATTATATTTAACTTCTACAGTTTTACCTGTACCCATATTCTTTAAATTATCTAATATATCATTAAAAAGATTTTTAATATCTGGTTTCCCAAGTATTACAGGAACTTCCTTTATGCTTATTGTATTTTCTCCAAACTCAATAATATTAAAACCAGTATTACTAAACACTTCCTCATTCTCTATATAGTAAGCGTAATCATCCACGCTTAGCTCTATTACTGTTGGCACTAATAAAATTTGAGATACAATTTCAGAATTTATAATATCTTTTCTAAATTTTTCAAATAATACTTTCTCATGAGCTGCATGTTGGTCAATCAGGTAGAGTTCATCATATACTTCACCTATTATATAGGTTTTATTAAATTGCCCTATAATTCTTAATTCAGGGAACTTTGAAATGTTGTTTACTGGTCTTACATTTTTTAAATTATAGTTTGTATCATTACACTCTTTAGATTTTCCATCTAAACTTCTGTCAAGTGATTCATTATTAGTTTCGCTATTCAAATTACCTTTAGTACTCATAGTATTAGCAGGTTGATGAGGCGTTTCCATAAATTTATTTGCTTCATTGTTTAGTGTTTTATATTTAAAATCAATCGGAATTTGAACACTCTTTTCTAACTCTGCTTTGTCTTTTTCATCTATAACTATCTTGTTAAAGTCATAAACTTCTTTTCTTATAGTGTTTTTTTCAGTTTCATTACCACTATTATCTTTATTTTCTACCTCGGGTATATCAAAATTGCCTCTTAAACTATCAGCAATAGCTGTATGCACTGCATTAAAAACGATTTTAAATATAGCTTTATCCTGTTGAAATTTAATTTCGGTTTTTTGTGGATGTACATTTATATCTATATATTCAGGAAAAATGTCTAAAAATATAACAAAAAAAGGGAACTTGTTAATAGTTAAAAAAGATTTAAATGCATTTTCAACGGCCGCAGTAATTAGACCATTTTTTATATATCTTTTGTTAACAAATATGCTTTGTCGATTACGACTTCCACGACTTATTTCTGCATTACCAATGTATCCATGTACAGACATTATATCGTTAAATTCTTCGAAACTTGTGATATTATTTACGACATCTTTTCCATATATATACCTAATAGTATCGCTCATATTTTCAGAACTAAAGGTAGAAAAAACTTTTTTATTATTGTTTGATAGTTTAAATGAAATATCATTATTAGCTAGTGCGAGTCTTCCAATAATATCTGATATTAGAGCTGACTCTCTTTGGGGTGATTTTAGAAACTTTTGTCTTGCTGGCACATTAAAAAACAAGTCTTTAACTTCAATTGTTGTACCAATATTACAACCTAATTCTTTAATGTATATAATGTCACTTGATGACTGAGATATTTCTTTACCCACTGACGATTCCTTAGTCCTGCTACTTAATGTAGTACGAGATACTGATGCTATACTAGGTAATGCTTCTCCCCTAAACCCTAATGTATGGATTTTATAAATGTCTTCAACAGATTTTATTTTACTTGTAGCATGTGGCATAAATGCCTTTTCTATATCATCAATATGTATTCCACAACCATCGTCAATTACCTTTATATTTGTTTGACCACCATCAGAAATTTCTATAATAATATTTTTAGCGCCAGCATCTATACTATTTTCAACTAACTCCTTTACTACAGAAGATGGGCGTTCTACAACCTCTCCTGCAGCAATTTTATTGGAGGTTTCAACCTCTAATACATTAATTCTCATGATGCTTCACATCCTTTGATACTTTTATAACAACCAAGTTATTGTAATGACAACTGCTCTAAATTAATAGCAATTATATTAACTTAGCTCTTTTTACTAAATCATATAACTTATTAAATCCATCCATGGGTGTTAGATTAAGAATATTTATATTTTTAATTTCTTTTAGAATGTTATCTTTCTCAATATCTGTAAAACTTATTTGAGTTACTTCATCCTCTAACATGGTAGATTCATAAGTTACAGCTGTTTCTTTCTCTACAATGTTGTCACTTGTTTTTTTATCACTTAAGTCGTCATACTGTGTAGTCTTTTTAGTTTCCTTGTTATTTGAATTAATTTTAGGTTTATTATTTGAATTTTCCAATGAAACTAAAATTTCATTTGCTCTATTAATTACTTTTTTTGGTAATCCTGCTAATTTTGCTACCTCGATACCATATGATTCATCTGCTCCACCAGGTACTATTTTCCTTAAAAATACTATTTCGTTTTCAATTTTTTTTACTGCTACAGAATAATTTTTCACACCATCAATCATACCCTCAAGTTTCGTTAATTCATGATAATGTGTAGCAAATAAAGTTTTACTTCTTATATTTGAATTTTTACATATATACTCAATTACTGACCAGGCGATACTTAGTCCATCATAAGTACTAGTACCTCTACCCACCTCATCAAGTAAAACTAAGCTCTTATTAGTTGCATTTTTTAATATATTAGATACTTCCGACATTTCTACCATAAAGGTACTTTTACCAGCAGCAAGATCATCTGATGCTCCTATTCTAGTAAAAACCTTATCACATATGCATATATCTGCAGATGTACAAGGAACAAAACTTCCCATTTGAGCCATAATAGTTATTAACGCTACTTGGCGCATATAAGTAGATTTACCTGCCATATTAGGTCCAGTTATTAACAGCAATTGATTATTTTTTTCATCCATATATGTATCATTCTCTATAAAAGCATTTGAAGGCATCATTTTTTCTACTACTGGATGTCTTCCACCTTTAATATCAAAAATACCTTTTGTATTTATTTTAGGTTTAGTGTAATTATTTTCAAGTGCTATTGTACTTAATGAACTAATACAATCTGTTTCTGATATTAATTTCGCTGCATTTTTCATTCTTTCAATATGTTTTTCAACACTTTCTCTTATACTTATAAAAATATCATATTCTATATTTACTAATTTTTCTTCAGCACCTAAAATTTTATTTTCCATTTCTTTAAGTTCTGGAGTAATATATCTCTCTGCATTTGATAAAGTTTGCTTTCTTATATATCTTCCCTCAGGAATTAAAGGAATATTTAATTTAGTTACTTCAATGTAATATCCAAATACACGGTTGTATCCTACTTTTAGTGACTTTATCCCAGTTATGCTTTTCTCATCACTTTCTAGTGTAGCTATCCACTCCTTACCATGAGCCTTAGCTAACCTTAGTTCATCGACTTCATTATTGAAACCTTCCTTAATAATGTTTCCTTCTTTAATAGAAATAGAAGGATTATCTATAATAGACTTATCTAATGTATTATAAATATCTTGCAGATCATCTAATTCAGAATATATTTTTTTAATTAACTTGCTTTTAAGCCCTGCTAAAATTGACTTAACCTTTGGAATTTTTTCTATAGAATTTTTTAACGAAATTAATTCTTTCGCATTGACATTTTTCGAAGAAATTTTTCCTACAAGCCTTTCTATATCATATATATCAACGAGCACATCTTTTAAATCCTCATGAACGTTAGTATTATTTTTCAGTTCCTCTACAGCCTCTAATCTTTCATCTATTGATTTTTTATTTATTAAAGGTTGATCTAACCATTTACGAAGTCTTCTAGCTCCCATGGCAGTATTAGTCTTATCTAACACCCAAAGCAAAGAACCTTTCTTAGTTTTATCTCTTAAAGTTTCCGTAAGTTCTAAATTTCTCCTAGAATTTGCATCTAAACTTACATAATCTAAAATATCATAATAATCTAGAGTATCAATATGAGAAAGTGAATTTTTTTGTGTATCTATAATATAAGTAAGTAGTCCTGAAATACTTCTAAGTAAAGTTTGTGAGAAAGTATTATCAGAAAAATTATGAAATTGATTTTTAATTAAACTATCATCTTTCACAATAAAATAGTCACTTGGATAAGCTGAATATGAAACATTAAATCTTTCTTTTATAGGCTTTAATACTTCTTCATCTATATCATCAGAAATAACAATTTCTTTTGGTGTAAACTTTGAAATTTCATCTAATATAGTAACAATGTTAATTTTAGTCTCTGTACAACTGAATTCACCAGTTGATACATCGCAAAAACATAATCCACAAAAGTTAATCTCCTTATTTATATAAATACTCATAATATAGTTGTTTTTCGTTTCTTCTAAAAAACTAGAATCAGTATACGTTCCAGGAGTGATTATTTTAATAATCTCTCTTTTAACAATGCCTTTTGCTAATGCTGGGTCTTCAACTTGTTCACATATGGCAACTTTATATCCTTTAGCAATTAATCTACCTACATATGTATTTGCAGCATGATAAGGAATCCCGCACATAGGTGCTTTTTTTTCAAGTCCACAGTCACGTCCTGTAAGTACAAGTTCAAGCTCTTTTGATGCAACCTTTGCATCAGTAAAAAACATTTCATAAAAGTCTCCTAGCCTAAAAAACAATATACAGTCTGTGCATGTTTCTTTTATTTCAAAATATTGTATCATCATTGGAGTTAATGCCATTTTCATTCCACCTTGCTTTTATCTATAATTAAATTATAATTTATGTTTACTCACAGGAATTAAATTAATACAGTTTATACCCTAACTAGATTTCTTCACCTATTAGTGAAAAAGAGTGTGCATCTGTTATAAGAACTGACACGAGAGTTCCAACTGCTTTATTGTTTCCCTCAAAGTTTACTACTTTTCCATTTCTAGTTCTTCCAGTTAATTTGCTTTTATCATTTTTACTATGACCTTCAACCAACACTTCTACAATTTTTCCTATGCATTCTTTATTTCTTATTGCACAGTTTCTATTAACAACCTCAACTAGTCTATTGAATCTCTCATGCTTAACATCATCTGGAACTTGCTCTAACATATCATAAGCTGGTGTTCCTTTTCTTTTAGAATAAAGATACGTAAATGCTTGATTAAATTTAACCTCCTCCATAAGGCTTAACGTCTCTGCAAAATCTTCTTCTGTTTCTCCAGGAAATCCGACTATAATATCAGTAGTTAATCCTACATTATGTATTGTATTTCTAATGTTTTTTACTAATTCTAGATATTTTTCTCTATCATAATGTCTATTCATTTTATTTAAAAGATTAGAGGAACCTGATTGAACTGGTAAGTGAACTTGCTCACAGATTTTATCTCCCTG
Source organism: Clostridium psychrophilum (assembly GCF_018861705.1). Classification (GTDB taxonomy): domain Bacteria; phylum Bacillota; class Clostridia; order Clostridiales; family Clostridiaceae; genus Clostridium_AD; species Clostridium_AD psychrophilum. The sequence goes on from NZ_JAHLEC010000083.1 coordinate 13,552, forward strand.
TGCAATCACCTCTATTACTTCATTTGACAAATCTTTTGGATGAGATGTTAAAAATCTTATTCTCTCTAAATTTTCAATATTGTTAATTCTCATAAGTAACTCTGAAAAACCTATTTTAGGATTTAAGTCTTTTCCATAAGAGTTAACATTTTGACCAAGCAAGGTTATTTCTTTATAACCTTTATCAACCATAGATGTTATTTCTTTAATAATATCCTTGGGTTTTCTACTTCGTTCACGTCCACGCACATAAGGCACTATGCAGTAAGTACAAAAATTATTGCAACCATACATAATGGTAACAAATCCCTTTATATTATTTTCTCTGTCAATTGGAATACCTTCTATAATATTTCCTTCCTTATCCCAAATATCAATAATAGAAGATTCTCCATTTTGTATTCTTTTTAGATACTCTGGAAATTTATAAGCATTATATGTTCCAATAATAATATCTACAAATGGGAACTTTTTAATTATATGTTTTGCCATTCCGTCTTGTTGCATCATACATCCAATAACTGCAATTACAAGTTTTGGATTCTCTTTCTTCATTGTTTTTAAAGCTCCAATATTTCCATCAACCTTTTGTTCTGCATTTTCTCTAACACAACATGTGTTAAATATTATTATGTCAGCATTCTCTTTATCCGTAGTTCTTTTATATCCAACTGGTATTAACATACCAGATACTTTCTCGGAATCCTCCTCATTCATTTGGCAACCCCATGTCTCTATATAGTAATTAAGTATTTCATTCATTAGTACATTCTCCTTTATTAAAACGTATTACTATCTATCATTATATATAATTTTCATGAATTTTTAAAGTCATTTTTGCTATTTGGATATATTTAATCATTTATTTAATTTATCTGAAATATATATATAAATTAAATTATAATATTAATAATTGGTTTTGTGTTATAATATAGCAAATAATCTACGTAAAAATGTATATTTTCAACTTGTAGATACCTCTTATATTTATTTTTGCGATTTAAAATAAATTATTTGTTTTAGGAGAAGCTACCTAAAAGGAGTGATTTATATGTATGATGCAAAAAAAGAAGAAAATGTCAAAGATAAACATTTACAATATAATTGCATAGGTGAGAGAAACTATTACTGCACATGTAATTATAATAATATGCTAGATATGAGAGTATCTTCTGTACCAGTTGAAATTATAACACAAGAATTTAATTAGTTTTTAATTATAGCTGATTGCGAAACCCTAAAAGATTTTAGTGAAATATCTATCTAAAATTTTAGCGAATTTAATAAGCATTAACTTAATCATAAAAAAATGACTATGCTATTAAAGATTT
>NZ_JAHLEC010000084.1 GCF_018861705.1 Clostridium psychrophilum
GGTATTCCATAGTGATTATCCTCCTGTGTGTTTTAGTTGTGACGATTAAAGCATAACACAGAATTAATCCGCTATGGATTTTTATTGGTTCAACTTCATTTTACAACAAGTCATTATTTATATTGATAAAATTACATTTATTAAACATATTTCACCTCCGCTCAATCTATTAATCATAGTTATAAAATTATTGTTGAAGCAGAGTGTGTTATACCAAAATGGGCATGCATTTATATTATAAATATTAAGGTTTTGTTTTTTATTCTAGTAAATACTAATCAGGAATAACTATTACTGCTACTTGAGCATTTCTAACAACCTTACTTGTTACAGAACCAATTAATCTATATAATCCTTTTTTACTAGACTTTGTCATTATTACTATGTCATAGCTATCTTTTTGGGTTTTTTTTAATATTTCATCTCCTGCATATCCCCAAGAAGTAAATTTTTCAACTTCATAACCATCTAGTTCTTTTATTGCTTTATCTAAGTACAGTTTACTTTGTTCTCCTAAATTGTCAAATTCATTTTGAATTGGATCTACGGTATTGTTAGTTATAACCATTTCCATTACATTCATTATTGTAATAGAAATAACATCTTTGCTAAAAACCTTTTTTAACCAATTAAGAGAGTGCATGCTCCTCTGGGTACTATCTAATGGCACTAAAATTTTTATTTTTTTCATATTAACACATCCTTTCATAATCACGTTATGCTATTTCTTCTAACTTTTTAGTTGCTTCTTTTAACAACTTGTTACTTCCTCTAAAATTTATAATTGAACCTATAAGAATAAAGACAATACCTATTATTGTGTTTAGTGAAATAGCTTCTTTTAAAATTATTAAAGCTAAAACTGGTGCTAATGCAGGTTTAATATAGAATACAATTGAGGCTGTAGCAGCTGAAGTTTCTTCCATTGCTAAAATGTAAAATGTATATCCTAATCCCGTTACAAAAATACAAATATAAGCTAATATAGGCATATTATATAATGTTATACCATGAAAAATTGGAATATTTGAGAATTCTTTTAATCCATTAGTAGAAAAAAATTCAGATACAACGCTTATTTTTGTAATAAGAATAAGGATTAACATTTCTATACTACCTATTAAAAAAGTAAAACAACTTACCGCTACCCCTCCGAATTTTTCACATTTTTTATAGCTTATTACACTATATAAAGCAAATGTTATAGTCGATATAAGAATAAATATCATTCCTTGTAAACTAAGTGTCATTTTAAAAGGATTTAATATCCATACCATACCAATTATACTTAACACCATTGAAGCAATAGTATGCTTATATAAACTTTCGCCCATTAAAAAGAAGGCAAAAGTAACCACAAATACTGGGTTGCAACTAAAAAGAACAGCAACTAAAGATGCCTTGCAGTATAAAATGGAAAGTTGATAAAATGTCATGCTTACAACAACACAAATAAATCCTGTAAGAAGGAAAAATTTAATATCATTTTTATTAAGGGTGATTTTTTTAATTTTTATATTTTTTATAGCTATCGGTAATAATATGATAGATCCTATAAAAAATCTTAGGAAAGTTACTTGTATTGGATTAAATTGATTGGAAACCATCTTTAAAGCTATTTCCATAGTACTGAAAAGAACCGCAGCTAAAATGATAAACCAATATCCTTTTTTCATTTATAAAGACCTCTAATCTATTTAATTTGATAATATATTTAATACCATGTTAATTCTAACTAAATTTATTGAATTACAATAAATGTTGTTAAAAATCATTTATACATATATTCTCTAGTCCATGATATATCGTTATTTGCATTTTTAGTAAATAAAATTTCGTAAACAGTTATATTCCCACAATTAAAGGATGCTGCAGAAGCATTTAAATATAATCTCCACATTCTTATAAAAGTCTCATCCTTCGTTTTACTTATTTCTGGCAATGCATTTTCAAAATTTACTGCCCAGTGTTCGAGCGTTCTTCCATAATGCATTCTTAGACTTTCTAAATCGATGACTTCAAATTTTTGATCTGTAATATTATTTATCAAATCTTTGAGAACTGGTAGATATCCACCTGGGAAAATATACTTATCTATCCAAGTATTTGTTCCGCCTTCATTTATACCTGCTATGCAATGAACTAAAGATAAACCTTTTTCATTTAATAAAGTATTTACAGTTGCGAAATAATCTTTAATATTATCTTTACCTACATGTTCTAACATTCCTACACTAACTACCCTATCAAATTTTCTGTTTTTAAGCTCTCTATAATCTAAAAGCTGAACTTCAACAAGATCACTTAACCCCTCAAGTTTTATTCTCTCATTAACCTTTTCAAACTGTTCAGAACTTAAAGTTATTCCCATAGCCTTTACTTTATACTCTTTTGCAGCAGCAATGATTAACTCACCCCATCCACAGCCTATATCAAGCAATGTATCTCCTTCACTTAGGCATAACTTTTTCAAGATATATTCTACCTTATTTCTTTGAGCTGTACTTAGAGAATCATTAGGAGACTTAAAATATCCACAAGAATAAGTCATTGTATCATCTAACCACAATCTGTAAAAATCATTTCCTATATCATAATGATGCTTAATATTATTCTTATTGTTTTTAACATTATGAACCATCTTCTTAATTAAATTTTCATACTTACTACTATTACTTAAAAAACTGTCCTTATTATTATATAAGGATTCTATAACCTTACGCAGATTTCCTTGTATCTCTAATTTTTTAGTCATATAAGCTTCACCAAAAGCCATAGAAGGATCATTAATAATATCTGCCTTAGCAATAGGCTCATTTAAAATGATTTCAAATTTGCTCTCCCCTTCACCATACTTTTTTACTTCCCCATCCCAAAATTTAATATCAAAAGAATCAGAAAATAGATTTTTAAGTAATTTCTTATAAATTAATTTATCTGCAATCATATATTTTTCCTTCTTTCTAGTTTTATTTATAGACCTGTCCTAACGTTATTAAGTTATTCTTATGTTATACTAGAGATTGAATTAATACGATACGAACCGTTTAGCAATTATTATAACAATTTTATATTATATTGTCAATAAAACCAATTTTCTAATATATTATGCAACTATAGTTATGGTTTTGTCTGGTTTTGTCTGTTAATTGACATATTAATATATGGTTTGTCATTTTTTAAAATTCATTAGGAGGGATCTAAATATATGGGAAGACCAAGAAGTTCAAGTGCAAAAAAATCAATTTTTAACTGTACAAAAAAACTACTTTGTGAAAAAAATTATAATAGTGTCACCATTGATGAAATATCCAAAATTTCTGGAGTTAGTAAGTCTACTATATACAGATGGTGGGCCAATAAAGATATTTTAATAATGGATATATTCATTTGTGAAATAAAAAGTAAAACGCAATATCCAGATACTGATAACACTTTTAGTGATATTTTATCTCAAGTTATGAATATATCAGAAATATTTAATAGCCCTTTAGGTAGGTCTACTTTAGAGATCGTTGTTAATAGCAACTCTGATGAAAAAGCAAAGGAGATGTATATGTATCATTACTTTGTACCAACTAGAACAAATGCACTTTTAATATTGGAAAGAGGTATTTCTAGAAAAGAAATTAATCCAAACATTGATAAAGAATCTGTACTGGATTTAATTTATTCATCCCTTTATTTTCGTCTATTAATTAATCCAGGTACTTTAAATAAAGAGTACTTTACAAATAAGTTAAAAATTATCCGTATGGCTATAGAACTATAGCTTAGCTATTAAACCATCTGATTTATAGACTACCTCATATATGATTTGATTTAGTGGCACATATGTATCGTTTATGAAACTTAATAAAAAAGGAACCGTTATTTAAAATATCGGTTCCTTTACATTAACTTTCTATTATCCTACTTTTACAACAGTTACTGTTGTATCTATGAATCCCATAACTTGTAAGCTTGTACTTATTAAAGTTAAAGATGCGTTTCTAATAGTTACTGGAACAAGAACTGTCTTAGCTAAATTTAATTTTTGGTTTTCCACAGGCTCTGGTGTTAACACTTGAACTCTAGTTTCTGAACCATCTAATAGCTTTTTATTGAGTTTTAATTGAATTATGGCCTCATTGGTTCCATAAGGAAGCGTAGTCCATACTGCAGATGTGCTATACGTTACTAAATATAGCCCTGGTACACTAAAAATTAAACTATTTTCGATTAGTTGTATACCTCTGCCTATTTTGGTTCCATCAACTATTGAGCCTAAAAGTATTGGACTATTTGAAACTATATTCTGTAAACCTGGATATGAGGTTTCTATTGTAGCTAGTGATCTATCAGGTCTATCAGGTTTATCTTTGCAGTGATTACCACAACCTGAACATTCATAAGAATTTGTAATACCCATTTATTTAAGCACCCCTTAAATTTAGAAGATTTGTTAATCACTATAAAGTATGCTACATTGCTCATATTGCTACATATTTTCATATAATATTTTTATACTTGCTAAAGAAGAGGCTGTCTTATTATAGAAAGTACTTTCTATTATAAGACAGCTCATAACATTTTTATTTATATGACTCTTCTACAGATGCTTTTAATATTTCATATGCCTTATCACAATCCTCTTTAAGCGCAATAAGAGGTGGTGTCATACGAATTATGGTAGTCCCAATTAAAGTAACTAGCAATTTTCTATCAATACAACCATGTTTTATTTCTTTACCCACAGGTGCATCAAATTCAACACCTATAAGCAACCCTTTACCACGAACATCTTTTATGTGTGGAAGTGTACTTAATTTCTTCATGAAATAGTCGCCAACTTTTTTAGCATTTTCTGCTAAATGATTGTCTAACAGTTCGTTAATTTGAGCAAGTGAAGCTGCACAGCATACAGCATTACCACCAAAAGTTGTACCATGAGATCCCATAGTAAAAGCCTTAGACACTTCAATAGTCGCACAAATAGCTGCAATTGGCATCCCGCCGCCCATAGCTTTTGCCATAGAAACGATATCTGGTTTTACATTATAATTCATGTAAGCCATAACATCACCAGTTCTGCACCAGCCTGTTTGAACTTCATCTAATAAAAGCAAAATACCTTTCTCATCACAAAGAGCTCTAATACCCTTCATAAATTTTTCAGTAGCTGGAATAACTCCACCTTCACCTTGAATTGGTTCAATCATAATTGCAATAGTATCTTTCGTTACTAATTTCTTAAAAGATTCAAGATCATTAAAATCAGCATATGAGAATCCAGTTAGCATTGGCTTAAATCCAATTTGGCACGCGTTATCAGTTTGCCCTGTGGCAGTTAATGAACCATATGTTCTCCCATGGAAGCTATTTTTTGCTGTTATAATATGATATTTGTTTTCACCATATTTATCTACGCCATATTTTCTAGCCATTTTAATCATGGCTTCGTTAGCTTCTGTTCCAGTATTTTGATAGAATATTTTATCCATACCAATGGTTTCACAGATTTTTTGTGCTAAAAGTGCTTGAGGAATAGTATATGGATAGTTGAAAGTATGCATTACATCTTCAACTTGTTCTTTTATAGCGGCAACAACCTTTTCGTTACAGTTCCCTGCACTGTTTACCGCAATACCACCGTAGAAATCTAAATAGCCTTCCCCTTTATCATCGTAAAGATACATACCTTTTGCACGTTCGCAAACGAAATCAAAACGTTCGGATGTATCAATCATATATTTTTTTACTAATGCCTTTACGTCCTCTGCAGTTAACCCTTTTTCTATTAAATTCATAATAATCTCCTTAATCTATATAAATTTTTTAAATGAATCTCATTACATTTCCAAGTATTCCTGCATTTTAAAATAAGACTCCATGGTTAATACAATGTTTCATTATTTTCTTTGCAAGATCTGCCGCTGGCCCTTTTGTAACTTATCTTTTACCAGTTCTAGTCCCATCATTGCTCCAAGACCTCTTACTTCCACATCTGCGGCATACTTCTTCAATCATCAACTTTCAATTTTTAATCCATTAACTATTTCGTCTTCAATAGTTTTTTCTACTTCTTCATTAGTAACATTTTCACCAAATATGCTACTAATAACAAACCCTACTGCAATCCATCCTATTACTACATATGGGAAAATATTAAACGGAAATTCAGTAGCAGAAGCTATATTAGCATACAAAACATAGAATAAAGCTATTATTGCTAAAACTGGTATTACAAGATGTCCAGCACCCCAAATTTTCTTTTTAGTAAAGTACACTATAGAACCTACACTTGTAAATATATAAGAAATTAATATTGCTAATGAACCTATTGTTCCATAATATCCAAATACTTCTATAGCATCTTTATGAAATAAAGGTGTTATTATAGCTACCATTATTGCAGTTACAGTTATAAGTGCAATCTGTGGTGTATTGAACTTAGGATGTACTTTTGATAAGCTTTTTGGCATTAAGCCTTCTCTACTCATCGTGAATAACATTCTTGCACCTGCTGTAGCAGATCCCAAAGCACAAGAGAAAAATGAAAGTGAAGCTGATAAAATTAAAACTGTTGCATAACCTTTTGACATGTATTTATCTGCTAAATCTGCAACTGGTAAACTAGATGAAGTTAATGCTTTAAGACTAGTTGCATCTAATCCAAAACCTATAACTTGTGAATAGCTTGATAGTAAGTAAAATAATCCCGTTATAAATACTGCACTTATTATTGCTATTGGAATAAACTTCTTAGGATTTTTTGTTTCTTCTCCAAGGCTTGAAGCACTCTCAAAACCTATGAAAGATAAGAAACAAAACACAGAAGTACTTGCTAATGCTGACATACTAACTCCATTAGTTTTAAAAGGCATTAAACTAAAGCCTTTTGTGCTGCCAACTTTAAATAATATAACTACAGCAAGTATTAATATTAGGAAAATTGATATACTTTCAAATGCGAGCATTATTCTATTGCATATTTTTGCATCAACAGTGCCAAGTAAAATAGTAGGTATAATGACTACTAATGAAATTATAAGCCAATTAATATTTAATCCCAAAATAGCTAGGAAACTACCAAAGAAGTTTCCAAAGCCAGCCAAACAACCTGCACCAAGAGTAATATAAGCTAGTAAAAGAGCCCATCCTGATGTGAAACCCATCTTTTTACCTAAAGAAGCTTTGGTAAATGTATATAATGAACCTGACGAAGCAATATGTTTATTAAATTCTATAATCGAATACGCTACAAGGCCTACTACAACAGTTGAAAACAAAAATACAAGTGGTGATGAGAACCCAGAAGTTTTAGCCATTATAGAAATATTTAATGACATTGCTGCCGTTGGTGCAATAACTGCAATTGATAAAGCAATTGTTTCAATAATAGTTAAGTTATCCTTTTTCAAACCTGATTTTGCCATGATTTTTTCCTCCTAATATATTATTATTTTCAAATTCGATTTGACTGAAAATATCACTAACTATTTTCTATTAATGATAATTAATAATTAAAGTCATCTTAATTTCCTGTTGTGTATCCTCTAACCCATTTTCCCCTTTCGCTTTTAAACAATATTATTTTTTGAGATTTTTCTCTGCTAATGCCTATTGTTATAAATACTAAACTCTAAGAACATTTTGAAATGAAGTAAAAAGCTCTAGAAACTATTTACTATTTCTCTCTGTAATTTAAGTTTTATTGTAGTACTAATTTATGGTAAATGCAAGTTTTATTTAAAATAAATTCAATTGTATTAATAATCAATTAATTTAATTGGTTGGTGTTATATGAATTGTTTTCTATAAAATGCTGTCATTGCTTATATATCCTCGTATTAAAACTATATCTACATTTATTCGTATTAATTAATTTAATAAAGTTTAAAATTATGTATGCAATATTACTATTTTCAAAAGTCGGTTGGACTGTTTGAATTTAAATTACTTTTATGGGGTTTAAAACAAAAAATACCTTACCATTCTTTTTCAGAATATTACGGTATTAGTTTTTCCCACCTTAAACAATACTAAGAAAATCTAATATATCTAAAATCATAATTACTTAGTTAAATTTAACTGAATGCTTAACACCCCTTATAAATCGTAATCTCATCTCCTAACTTACTGTTACATTAGTCAATGTTTGCCTTCTTTCTTTTAAACCGGCATTTCTGCGGCAACCAATTTATTTTTAAAATGATGAAAAGTGCTCATAATTGTGTCCTCAATTTGTTAATGTCCCACATAGAATTCTCCAAAAAAGTCTGCACCTGAGGTTGCTAATTTATAAAAAAACATGGTATTATTAATAAAAATTACATTATAGTGTTAAAAGGAGATTTGATATGGAAATAGGCTCAGTTGCAGCTATTGGAATATATATACTTATTTTACTTTCAATAGGCTACTACTCTTACAGAAAAACAAACGATGTTGCAGACTACATGATAGGTGGAAGAGGTCTTGGCCCTATGGTAACAGCGCTATCTGCTGGTGCAAGTGATATGAGCGGATGGATGCTAATGGGACTTCCCGGTGCTGTTTATGTAACAGGTATATCTAGCATTTGGATTGGAATAGGGTTAACAATAGGAGCTTACTTTAATTATCTCCTACTCGCCCCAAGATTTAGAATTTATACAGAGGTTTCAAATGATTCATTAACTGTTCCAGATTATTTAGAAAACCGATTTAAAGATAAATCTAATATGCTTAGACTTGTATCTGGGATAATAATACTTGTGTTCTTTGTGCTATATGTTTCATCTGGAATTGTAGCAGGAGGAAAATTATTTGAAAGTATATTTAACTCTACATATACAACTGGCGTAGTTGTTACATTATCCGTAGTTGTACTATATACATATTTTGGGGGGTTTTTAGCCGTAAGTCTTACAGACTTTTTACAAGGTTCCCTAATGTTTGTTGTGCTAATTGTAGTGCCAGTTGTAGCATATATGAATATAGGAGTAGATGCTGGTACATTTGTTCATAAACTAAAAGCTATTGACCCAGCTTTATTGGATATGTTTAGAGGAACCAGTCTTGCAACTATTGTTGGATTTTTAGCATGGGGGCTTGGGTACTTCGGACAACCACATATTATTGTCCGCTTTATGGCAATTAAATCTGCAGGAGAATTAAAATCAGCAAGAAGAATAGGAATTACTTGGATGTCTATAGGTCTTTTAGGTGCTGTAGCTAGTGGACTTATAGGACTTGTATACTTTACACAAAATAATATTCCACTTAATGATCCAGAAACAGTTTTCCTTCGTCTTGGAGACATTTTATTTAATCCATTTATTACAGGTATTATATTAGCAGCCGTTCTAGCAGCTATTATGAGTACTATTTCTTCTCAACTATTAGTTTGTTCAAGTTCTATAACAAGGGACTTTTATTTAACTTTCTTAAACAAAGAAGCATCAGGCAAGCAGCAAATGGAAATAGGAAAAATATCTGTACTTTTAGTTGCCGCTATTGCCACATTCTTTGCATACTTACCAAACAAAACTATTCTTAATATAGTTGGTCATGCGTGGGCCGGTTTTGGTTCTTCATTTGGACCTGTTCTTTTACTAAGTCTTTATTGGAAGAGAATGACTAAATGGGGTGCTTTATCAGGTATGGTCGTGGGCGGACTAACGGTCATTGTATGGATTATTTTTGAATTATCTACTTATATATATGAAATGGTTCCAGGATTTACACTATCTCTTATAGCAGTTATAGTTGTTAGTGTTATAACTGAAAAACCAGATGATTCTGTAAACAAGGAATTTAAAACTATGGAAGAAATATTAGCAAAGTGTAAATGAAAATATTGGGTTCTCTTGTATATATATTGAGGACTCAATGTTTTTTATTTTTTAAAAAATTTTAAATTCAATTGGATGATATTTTATATTTTCTACATAGCTCTTGTAATTCACTCTTATACCAATAATGCATTTTGAATTCTTCAACTGTCATTTTTTCAGTAAATGTTGGTTTATTAATCAAAAATTGTCGTCATTCCATAATAAGGAGTATAATAAAAATTGTAAATAAAATCTAAGTCGACATATAAAACAAATAGAATTAATTGTACTCATATAAAAATTCAAAATAGGAAAGGAAGTGTATATTTAGTGAATTTAGGTACTTATCGTACACTTTTTCACTAAAAATAATCTATGGAAAATAAACTTAAATATCGCTTAATTACTGGGAAAGATGATGCAAGTTTTTGCAAGAGAATTTCTGAATTACTTGATGAAGGTTATAAATTATATGAATCTCCAACTTGTACATTCAATGGTCAGGATGTAATTGTAGCACAGGCTGTAATTCTTAATGAGTGCGACAATATTGATATTGGTTTTAAATAACTCTATAAAAGCTTACGATACTTTAATAATAAAGAATATGAAATTGGATTGTCTCTTTACGGCAAACCAATTTCATATTCTTTTATCCTAAGTATTATCTAACATAGCCAAATAGAAAAACTGAATAAATAAATGAAAAAAATAGTAGCCATCGTCCAAAGGTGGATGCTACTATTTTTTGCTCTTAAAATAATGAAATTTAATGATAAACTTAAATAAGCCTAAACGTAGGGAGGGATTTTCAATGAATGATATTTTATATAATCAGGTTAAAGTTCTGGTTGTTGATGATGAAGATGATATTTCAAATTTTATTAAGATGGGTCTAAAAGCTAAAGGATTTATTGTAGAATGCGCATCAGATGGATTTGAAGCCATTTCGATTGCTATGAAAATGAATCCACATATAGTAATTCTTGATTTAATGCTACCGGAGATTGATGGATTCAAAGTTTGCAAGGAAATCAAGAAAAATATGGAAGCATCAGTTATTATGCTAACCGCTAAGGGAGATATTGAAGATAAAATAAGGGGGTTAGATATTGGAGCCGATGACTACATGGTAAAACCCTTTGATTTTAGAGAATTACTATCAAGAATAAATGCGAGACTAAGAAGTGATCATAAAACGCTTAAAAATATGGTCCAAATAGGATGTTTTACTATAAATAATATAACACATGAAATTATGTATAAAAACAGATTATTGGAATTGTCTTCAACCGAATATAATTTGCTAGTTTACCTTTTTAAGAATAAAAATATTACAGTAAGTAAAGACAGCATTTTAGAAAATGTTTGGGGTTATGAATATGAATGTGAATATAATATTGTAGAGGTATATATTAGTTATATACGAAGTAAAATTGGCAAAGAATCTCATGATATTATACGTACTATTCGAGGCGTTGGATATAAGGTTGTGATTTAATGGTAAAGATAAAATTTAATAATAGCTTAAAAAAGCAATTATTATTAGGTATTTTTTGTGGAATAATTATTTTAATTGTTTTATTAGATATTTCGCAATACTATTTTTTGAAAAAAAATCTTTATGAAAGTAAAATTCAATTGTTAGAATCTCGTTTACATAATATTTATATTTATAAATTGAAAGATACCAATAATGAGATAGCGTTAAGAGCTAATGCTCAAGGTTTGATTGATGCATCCATTGATATGGATGTTGGAATTTCAATAATTGATCAAAATGGTAATGTTATGGTTGATTCTAAAAGTAAAGGTAAAACCAATTATTTAAAACATTTACTTCTGACTGAAATTCCAGAGTTTAATAAGAATGAACCTTTGCCTAAATTGTCAACTTACAAATATAAAGAATTGTTAAAAACAAAGGGTGGTTTAGACAAAAATATTATAGTCAACAATATTTTAGGTACAAAATATATGGTTCTAGTTTGTAAGCTTGGATCTTTAAATAAAAGCTATAGTCTTATCCAATTTAGTACTTCTATGAAAAGTATAGATAACCTTATTATTATGCAATTAAAATGGTGTTTTATTATATCAATAATCTTATTTGCAATAATGGTAGTAATACTTAGGAGTTTTATCTCATTTTCATTAACACCATTAGAAAGAATTACTTTTGCTATGAAGAAAATAAATGAAGAAAAACTTAATACAAGAATAGAGATGTTAATAAATCAAACTGAAATTCAGGGATTAGTTACAGAATTTAATTGTATGCTTAAACGAATTGAAACTTCATTTGAAAATGAAAAAAATATTGCTAGAAAAATGAAAAAGTTTGTTTTAGATGCAGAACATGAGCTAAGAACACCTCTTACGTCTATTCAAGGATTTGCTGAAATACTAAAAATGGGGGCTGCACAAGATGAAAATGATAAAGCACTTGCTTTAGATACTATAGTTAGAGAAAGTAAAAGAATGACTAGATTAGTAAACAAAATGTTATTATTAACAAGATTAGATAATAAAATTTATATAGAAAAAAAGCCTGAAAATATTAAAGACATAATAATAGAACTGAAAGATGAGCTGAACTTTATAGTTGGATTAAGAACCCTTAAAATTTATGCGAAGGAAGATATATGGGTAAATTCAAATTCAGATCAAATTAAACAGATTATTATTAATTTAATAAACAATGCTGCGCAGCATACAGATGAAGAAAAGGGAGAGTTAACTATCATATTAAGACGCAAATTAATTGATAATATTAAGTGTGCAGTTATAATAGTTTCAGACAACGGTATAGGAATTTCCAAAAATAAATTAGATAAAATCTTTTATAGATTTTATAGGGTTGAAACACATCGTTCAAGGAAATCTGGAAATTTTGGACTAGGATTATCAATTATCAAATCAATAGTCGATGAATATGGTGGAAAAATTGAAGTTGAAAGTGAAATTAATTGTGGAAGTAAATTTAGTGTAATATTAAAAGCAATTTAGATGATTATCCAATAATAATTTTCAATTATCATTGGATAATCTTTTTTTGTAATTTCTTAATACTTTAAGCAATTATCAAGTTAATATCAATCTTATTTCAAGGTTCATTATGTATACTATTAAAGTACTAAGAAATAATATATGGGGATTTTACTATTCATAAAAAGTATACCAAAGTTTTATACTTTAATATAAATCATATATTAAGAAAATTTAAAAATTAAAACTTAGAATAGTTTTTGAATTTTAATTAAAAAGGAGATAATATAATGAAATCGAAAAAAATTATTGCCATTACTATGATGTTAATGACCATAAGCGTATTGGCAGGATGTCAGAGTACAACTAAGCAAAGTAATACTAGTAAACAAAGTACTGTATCAACTTCAAAAACATACAGTATTGACTTCAAAACAGCCAAATATACTTTAAAAACAGTAACAGTAGACAACAAAGCTATTAAATATCGTTCATATGAAAAAATAGTCTATGTGACGAAACCAGTAGACACTAAATATGAAATCATGAATGTATATGTACCTGAGGCGTACTTTAAAGGTAAATCCATTGGTAATTACAATACTAAAACAGCTCCAATCTTCTTACCAAACACAATTGGCGGTTATATGCCTGGAACTCCAGGTAATATAGGGAGTAGTGTGACTACTGCTACTACAAATATGGCTGCTGGTATGGGTGCTGGTACACAATCATATGCTGTTGCCTTATCAAAAGGCTATGTAGTAGTCTCCCCTGGTGCTCGTGGTCGTACTACAACAACGGGCAAAGCTCCTGCTGCAGTTGTAGACTTAAAAGCTGCTGTGGCTTACATCCACCATAATGATGCGATTATGTCTGGTGATGCTAATAAAATTATATCTGACGGTACCAGTGCTGGTGGTGCAATGTCAGCATTGCTTGGTGCTACCGGAAATAATTCTGATTATGAACCTTATTTAAAAGCTATTGGCGCAGCTGATGCAAGTACTAGTATCTTTGCCGTAGCATCTTACTGTCCAATAACAAATTTAGATAATGCTGATGCTGCCTATGAATGGTCTTTCAATGGTCTAAGTACTTATGCATCAATGGCAACTCCAACGTCTGGTACTAAGCCTAAAGTTAAGGGAACTAAACCTAAAATGGGGAAAATGCCTACGACTACAGCTAAACTGACAGCAAATCAAATTAAGCTTTCTAATGAGCTTAAAACATCATTTCCTTCATATGTAAATAGCCTTGGACTTAAATCTACAACTGGAACTTCTTTAACTCTAGCTGCAAATGGAACTGGTACATTTAAAGATTACTACAAATCTTTTGTTATTGCATCAGCACAAAAGGCTCTAAACAGTGGTACCGATTTATCTAAATTAACTTGGATAACAATAAAAAATAAAAAAGTAACAGATATAGACTATGATCAATATATGAAATATATTGGCAGAGGAAAGGCTGCCCCTGCTTTTGACGATGTAGCTTTAACTTCGCCTGAGACTAATGAGTTCGGTACTACAACAAAAGATTCTCAGCATTTTACTAAATTCAGCATGACTAATAATACAAAGAGTGGCGCTTCTATGGCTGACTCAAAAATTATTAAACAAATGAACCCAATGAATTATATAGGTACAAAAGGAACTGATACTTCTAAATACTGGAGAATTCGTTATGGTTCCATTGACAATAATACCTCCCCTGCTATACCACTGATTCTAGCTACGAAACTACAAAATAGTGGATATAATGTTGACTACGCAGAACCTTGGGGAATAGGTCATTCTGGAGATTATGACTTAACTGATTTATTTGCTTGGGTAGATAAAATCAGCCAAACGAAGTAATGTAATTATATTTAATTTTCATATAAATAAAAAATTGATCAATTGCAATAACAAGTTGAACCAATTTGTATTTATGACTTAAATCGTTGAATTTACTTATGCTGCATAAATTATATCTAATTGTGCTTCGAATAGATCTTCAGGAG
>NZ_JAHLEC010000085.1 GCF_018861705.1 Clostridium psychrophilum
TTGTATTTCATGAGAAGTTCTAAATCCGTCAAAGAAGTTTACGAAAGGTATTCTTCCCTCTAGTGCTGTTAAATGAGCAACTGGTGAAAGATCCATTACTTCTTGTACACTGTTTGATGCAAGTAGCGCAAATCCTGTTTGTCTAGTTGCCATTACATCTTGATGATCTCCAAAAATATTAAGTGCGTGAGTTGTTAAAGCTCTAGCAGCTACATCAAATACTCCTGGTAAAAGTTCTCCAGCTATTTTATACATGTTTGGGATCATTAATAATAATCCTTGAGAACAAGTAAAAGTTGAAGTTAAAGCTCCTGTTTGAAGTGAACCATGTACTGCTCCAGCAGCTCCTGCTTCTGATTGCATTTCCATGATTTTAACTTTTTGACCAAATACATTTTTTGTTCCTTTAGCTGCAAGTTCATCACAATATTCTGCCATTGTTGAAGATGGTGTTATTGGATAAATTGCTGCCACATCGGTATAAGCATATGCAACGTGTGCAGCTGCAGTATTACCATCCATTGTTTTCATCTTTCTCATTTAATAAGCCTTCTTTCTTTTAAGTTATTATAAAATTACTTTCTAAAGCTTTTATTTGAATTGTAAATAAGAGTATTCCATTACAAATAACTCTACAATGAAAATACTAGCTTTTTAACTAAAGCCAATAACTGTCTAAAGTTTTTATACAAAACTTAGCTAACACTTTTCAGCGTTAGCTATGTATCATAGACGTTAACAGTCTATGTAATTGAAAGTTATTTAACTAGGGCTTTTCCCATTTCCTCAGCTTCAACTAATTGTTCATTAGTAGGAGCCTCATTAACAGTTAATTTTTGTGTAACATTAAATTCATATTCTGTCATTAAGCTATCCCATTTTTTCATAAATTCTCCATTATCCCATCCATAAGAACCAAATAAACCAGTAGTTTTATTGTTAATAGGAATTAATTTGAATTTTTCGATAAAAGGTTGCATTTCTTTTTGATCAATTCTATTATTATCCATTGATGGACTTCCAAAGGCAACTGCATCTGCATTTGTAACATCTTCAACAGTAGCTTCACTAACTAGTTTAACTAGTACCTTAGCACCTGCATCCTTTGCACCTTTAGCTATATGATTAGCTAAAACCTCAACATTTCCACCATTACTCAAATAAATTATTGTCAACTTTTTCATTGCTATCACCTCATACTTTCATATTAATAGATAGTTATTGTTACTCCTTAATTATACATCAAAACCATTTTTATTCAAGTTCTTTATTGTAAATAAAGTAACAATATTAATTTAGCTTTTAAGTTATATTGCCGTATAATGATTAGAAATATAACTTAATAATCATAGTTTACACCTTTAATATCATAAAACAAACCATTTTATTCTATTATTTACACTTTTTTAACTTAGAATGCAATATTCGCATAAATTTAGATGTAGTTAAATATAAATATGCTCTGATTTTTTTATCTTTTTCTGTATTTTTCTATCAAATCTACTATTAAATCAATGCTTTTTTCAGTATTACTAGCGTTCATATTTTCAATGTATTTAGCTCTATCATTATATAATTCTTTTATTTTTTTCCCTAAAGTTTCTGGAGTTAAATCCTCGTCTTGAAGAACCATACTATAACCACTTTTTTCAAAAGATTTTGCATTAAGTATTTGATCTCCACGGCTTGCCTTAGCCGATAATGGAATTAAGAGATTTGGTTTTTTTAATGCCAAGAGTTCAAAAATTACGTTTGCTCCTGCCCTAGATATAACTATATCGGCACTAGCTAGTAAATGAGGTAATTCATCCTTTGTATATTCAAACTGCTTATAACCATCTTTATTTTGAAGCGACTTTTCAATGTTACCACTGCCACAAATATGAATAATATTATAATTAACAATTAATTTTTCAAGATCTTTTCTTATTACTTCATTTATAAGTTTTGACCCTAAACTACCTCCAATAATCATTAACACTGGTTTTATATTTTTAAACCCACATATTTCATAAGCTTTTTTCTTATTTCCTTCAAACAATTCACGTCTTATAGGATTACCTGTTACAACTCCTTTTCCTTTTTTTATTCCTTTTAATGCTTCTGGAAAAGTTACACATACTTTTGTGCAATAAGGAGCTACTAATTTATTAGCAAGACCTGGTGTAATGTCACATTCATGAGCAATTACTGGCACTCTATTAAAAAATGCCGCAAGCACTACAGGTACGGAGACAAATCCACCCTTAGAAAAAACTATGTCGGGTTTTTCATTTTTTATTATTTTTTTTGCTTCAAAAATCCCCTTAATTACTTTTAAAGGATCAGTAAAATTTTTCACATCAAAATATCGTCTAAGTTTTCCACTAGATATAGGAAAATATTTTATATTTTCGCCCTCAATTATTTTTCTCTCAATGCCTTCCTTTGTTCCAATATATTCTATTTCATAATTTAACATTTTAAGTTTTGGTACAAGCGCAAGATTTGGTGTTACATGTCCTGCTGAACCGCCACCAGTCATTATTATTTTATGTTTTCCCACTTTAACACTCCTTCTAAAATAAGCTTTACTAATCACGAGAGTCATGCTTTGTTATGCATGATGCCATGATTTACTCAGTTTATTATACATCATTATATACTAATAGGACTAAAATGTTCAGTGTTTTTCAAAATTTAGGATTTCCATAATATTCTAAAGACTATAAAATTTTCAATACTACCCATCAGTTCACTAAAATAAAAGTTAACTATACGGATAAACTACTATCATAAAGTAATCACAAAATTAAAGGAGGTAATTTACATGGCAAACAGAAATTTAGTACCAGAGGCAAGAGCAGGACTAAACAAATTTAAAATGGAAGCAGCTCAAGAAGTTGGAGTAACCTTAAAAGACGGTTACAATGGTGACCTTACTTCAAGACAAAATGGATCAGTTGGCGGACAGATGGTAAAGAAAATGGTAGAACAGTACGAGAAAAACTTATAATTAAAAAAGATATTATTTCCAAATTTTCCTCCAATATTCAGTTATATATTTAAAATATTTGCACAAAATATTATCGTAACACAAATAAAATATAAAAGGAGTGATTTACAATGGCAAACAGACAATTAGTACCAGAAGCAAAAGCAGGATTAAACAAATTTAAAATGGAAGCAGCAAAAGAAGTTGGAGTAGATTTAAAAGAAGGTTATAACGGAGATCTTACTTCTAGACAAAACGGATCAGTTGGCGGACAGATGACTAAAAAGATGGTAGAACAATACGAGAAAAACCTATAATTTTGAAATTTTAATTTAATAAAGGTTAAGAGGTATATGATTGTATATACCTCTTAACTTTTTTATTGTTATATTTAATATTTTTAATAATCAACGATCAACGATCAAATATCATTATCAAATCCGACTGATTTTTGTAATTAATTATAATTTAAAAAGATTTCATATGATGGAAGTTGCTAAATTTAAATGTTTTACTTGTCTTATTTCCCTTTAATTTGTTGCTATATATTTTAGAATTATGCACAAGATACTACCATACCAAAATAAATTATATAAGGAGTGATTAAAATGTCAAACAGACAATTAGTACCTGGATCTAAAGCTGGATTATATTCTTTTAAAATGGAAACTGCAAAAGAACTTGGAGTACCATTCACAGATTACAACGGTAACTTAACTTCTAGAGAATGTGGTTCTGTTGGTGGAGAAATGGTGAAAAAGATGGTAGAACAATATGAGAAAAATTTATAATTAGAATATGATATAAATTGAGGTACATAGAGTTAATTCTATGTACCTTCAACTTTTAGCTAAATTTAAATTCTAAAATTTTTAGTTGAATTGATTTTCGACCATTATACTCATTAATTTGTGGTGAAAAAATTAAATCAAGTTTTAATCCTTTTGGATTTTCAATATAATTCATATAATCTTCCCCAAATTTATCTTTAACCATTTCCATAAATTCATCAACCCTATTAAAACATATTCCATCAATTGTTTTATTTACTCCAGGCATAACACACTTGATTTTTAATGTGTTTGCGTTTTTACCCAATATATCTATTTTTAAAATAGGTATATTCTTTTCTGCAAGCAGTGGAGATGAATTACCTTTGCCAAAAGGCTCTAATAGTTCCAATTCATAAATCATTTCATAATTGATTTTACTTAACATCATTCTCTGATCTATTCTTACTTTAGGCTTAATATCCTCATCTGTTAACTTACAAATGCGGTTTAATTTTTTTCTTAGCTTATCTATGTTTTCTTCTTTTATAGAAAGACCTGCAGCCATTGGATGACCACCAAATTTTAAGAGTAACTCGCTGCATTTTATTAACTCCTCAAATAGATTATACTCTTTGATAGACCTTGCTGACCCTTTAGGATTTTCTTTTCCTTTAGTCAATATTATTGTTGGAACATTAAACATTTCACGAACACGTCCCGCTACAATTCCTGCTATACTTTCATGTATAGTATCTTTATAAATTACTAATACTTTATCATTTTTTAACGTTGAATTCTGTATTATTTCTATTACTTGTTCAGCATTTTCATTTGTCATCTCTTGTCTTTTTTTATTAAGTTCATATAATATTTTAGCCAGTTCTTTTGCTCTATTTTCTTCTTCACATAATAACAATTCAACAGATATAGCTGCCGATTTAAGTCTTCCAGTAGCATTAATGCATGGACCTATTTGGAAACCAACATGATAGCATTTCATCTCCTTGTCATTAATACCTATCATTTCTTTTAAACATTTTAACCCAAGATTTTTAGTGTTTGTTAACATTTTCAAGGCATTTTTAGCAATTATTCTATTTTCATCTACTAGATCTACCACATCACAAATAGTACCTATTCCTGCTATTTCTAAGAATTCCTTAAGGTTTCCCTTGTTAATTTCAAATTTTATATATAGTGCTTGTACAAATTTCAAAGCAATCCCAGCACCACATAAGTCTCTAAATGGATAATTACATGTTTTTTGTTTTGGATTAATAACAGCATCTGCTGGAGGCAACTTAAAAGTTCTTATTCCTTCATCATCTTCATCAAATTGAAGCTCATGATGATCAGTTATTATAATCTTCATTCCTAATTCTTTAGCTAATTTAACCTGCTGCATAGCTGCAATTCCATTATCACAAGTTAAGATCACTTGAAAACCTTCTACATTTAATTTTCTTATTCTATCACTATTTATGCCATAACCTTCATGTTCTCTATCAGGAACATAATATTCAACATTTGCACCACATTGCTTTAATCCCTTATACATTATAACAGTACTAGTAACTCCATCTGCATCGTAATCTCCATATACCACAATTTTTTCTTTTTTTTCAATGAATAATTTAATTAAACTTGTTGCTTTTTCCATGTCTTTCATTAAGAAAGGATCGTATAAATCTTCTATACTAGAACGCATAAATTTTTTAATATCTATTGGATTATCCAATCCTCTATTAATTATAATTTTAGCAATGAGTTCACTTACTCCTGATGCTTTTGCTAAAGATTTTATATCTTTAGATGTATTTCTGAGCAACCATGTTTTCTCCATATTTATCTCCTGCTTTCCTCATTTGGAATTAATACCTGAATAGTAGCATTAACTAAAACTTTTTTTACTACTTTCATTATTTCTTCCTCAGTAATGTTTTTCATCTCATCAAATTCCGAAAAAATACTAAAACCATCATAGTACATTATTTCATATGCACATAAACTCATGCTAGTTTGAATAGATTTCTCAAGCGCAATCATTCTTCTTAGTTTGTAACTTTTGCATAATTTTATAATGCAATTTTTGTCAAAGAAATTTTTCATATTCTTTGCCTTTTCTATTTCATTATTAATAATTTCAATAGTTTTGTAAGTATTTTCATATGAAGTTCCAAGGGATATTGTAAAAAGTTTTATTCCTGTTTCATTTTTAATATAACTTCCTATATCATAGACAAGACCCCTCTTAGTCCTGATTTCATCAAACAATATACTACTTGTACCTTCTCCGAAGACTAAGTTAAATAACTTTAAAGCACTATTTTCTCTTAAGCTTAAATCATGTATAGAAAAACAATATTGGATTTTAGCACCTTGTAAGTCATTTCTATATTGGAAATATGTTCCTGGTTTATTATACTCATATGTGTATTCTTTAATTTTTTCCATATGACTATTATCACCAATTGGTTTATGCCTAAAATCACCCATATAGCGATTTACTATATCCAAGACTTCATCAAGGCTCATTGAAGAAACAACACTTATCACACAATTATCTGAAATATAATTTTTATCATAAAAATTTTTCATCTGCTTTATAGTAATAGAATGTATGCTCTCCTCTGTACCTATAATTAAGTTCTTTAATCTTCTCTTTTCAAACGCATTATAAAACATTGAATCTTCACAAAACTGATATAAATCATCTTTCCATTCTTTTAGTTCTGCACTAATAACTTCTATTTCTTCTTTAAATCCAATCTCTGGGAAAATTGGATTTGTTAGAATATCTGCATAAATTTCGAATCCTTTTTCAAAATCTTCATCTAAAGTGGTGCCATAATATACAACGTACGGATAATTAGTCATCGCATTACAAAATCCAAACGTTTCATCGCATAATTTATTTATTTCATACTCACTACGAGTGATTGTACCCTTAAAAATCATATGTTCTACCGCATGAGCAACTCCAAGGTGCTGGTTGTCTTCTTGATTTGCGCCAGCGTTAAACCCTAAAGTAAAAGAAGTTAAATTATTATCTGCTTTTTTGTATAATAATTTTATTCCATTTTTCAATATTATTTTTTGCATATATTCACCCTCATTTTTTTATTCTATTCAATTGTTTTTTGTCTAACAATATGGGCATTATACAAATATACTATTTCACTTAAAAATATTTTTGTTTTATTTTATTTTATTTTGTTGTACACTAATACAAGTTGGAAAATTTAATATTTTTTAGAAAAAGGTTGGTGATTAATTTCTTAAACATATTTTATTTAAGAATATTATTATATGAATAATAAAACTAAAACACAACAGTCCTTATCTCAATTCATTAAATATGGCTTAGTTGGTGCTAACAATACTGTAATTGATATTGGTATATTAAATATTTTATCCTATACCACAGGCATAACTCATGGGAAAATACTATTTGTTTTTAATACAATTGCATTTTTAGTTTATTCTATTTGTGGTTATAAATTAAATAAGAAATTTACCTTTAAAAATAGTTTTAGAGAAACTTCCTCGCAAAATGCTTACTTTCAATATGCATCTGTTCTATTTGTTAGTATGCTTATAAACAGCTGTATGTTAATACTATTAACAAGAAGAAATCCTTTAATTCATATTATTCATCACCATAGAAACATAGTAAAATTGAATCACTTGTGGCTTAACATGTCTATGATAATAGGTTCCATTATTGTAGGTATAATAGGGTTTTTAATTAATAAATTTTTTGTTTTCAATAAAAAAAAGACACACTAAAATTAAGTTTTATTTAATTTTAATGTGTCTTTTTTTATGTTTTTACTTTAAAGTAATATTTTCTACATAATCATCTTGTAGTGACACTGTTAAATTTTTACCTTTACCAGCTCTATTTTGAACATTTATATCATCAAGTTCAATAGTTTTTATTTCACCACTAGATGTGCTTAATGTTAAATTTAAATTTTCATTAAGTGTAACACTAATTTCATTATAACCTTCTTCTTTTTTAACCTTTGCCTCTACCATATTTGCAAATATAACTTCATCATTTTCTTTTAGGCTTATCCCAGTTACCCCAGATGCACCCTTACTCATAAAGTTAATAGAATTCACATTAAATCTTATACACATTGCTTTCTTGGTTACTATTAATATATCCTTATCTACATCATCTTTGTTGATTTTTATAAATATTAATTTATCTGTTTCACCTTTAAGTTTATAAATCAAAGTTGAACAAAATTCTCCTTCTAATTCACAAAGTTTTAATCGCTTCACAAATCCTTTTTTAGTAAAGAAACAAATGCTTTTTTCTTCATTAAAGTCATCAACAGATATAATTTCTACTATTTTATCATCGATATTAAAATTGTCTATCAAGGTATTAATGCAAGTACCTTTCTTATTAACATTCTGAATCATATAACTAGGTAATTTATAAACTAACCCATTTTGCGAGAAAATAAGCAGCATCGCCGATGATCTAGTATATGTACTACCATTTGAGTTCATGTTTTTATTCATTATCTTTATTATACCTTTTGCATTTATCCCAATATTAAATTCTTTATAATCATATTTCTTAGAAAATTCTATTTTTGTCACCTGATCATCACTTGTTAAATTAAATAGCTGTGTACCAACTATGTTTCTGCCAATTGCTTTAAGTGTTGGTTCTTCTACTGAAAATTCTAGTCCTTCTTTGGTTGAAATGTTTATAAATGATTTTTTTCTATCTTTATTGATTAACTTGATATCAAGTAACTTTTCGTTCTCTCTTAACTTTAAAACAGTTAATCTATTAAAACTTGTAATAAATTTATCCAAAGATGTTTTCTTTATATTCCCTTTGTTTGTAAAAAATACAAATTGTTTATTAGTAGTTAAGTCACTTAATAAAAGGATATCAATTATTTTTTCCTTTGTTAAATCTATTCCACGAATAAGGGTATCAATTCTTTCCCCCTTTTCTCTCCACTTATATTCTGGTACTAAGTCACCTCTTAGCTGATATACATTTCCTATGTCCGTAAAAATCATTAATGTATCTTTAGTATTTGTTCCAATTAAATATGTATTAAAGTCGCCTTCTCTATATTCTATGTCATCAATGTTAATATTAGATCTGTTATAAGATTTCATAGGCACACGTTTTATATAACCATCATTAGATGAAGTTATCATAACGTCTTCTATTAATATTATATCTTCTACATCAATTTTAGCTTGACTATCATCTTCAATAATTTCAGTTCTTCTTGGATCATTGTATTTTTCTTTTATCTCTAAAATTTCCGATTTTATTACTTTAAGAAGTTCATTCTCATTTTCAAGAATTTTTTTATACCCCCTAATTAATATTTGTAATTTCTTGTATTCCTTTGTAAATATCTTTATTTCAAGGCCTGTTAATCTGTATAACATAAGTTCAAGTATCGCTTCTGTTTGAATTTCTGTAAAACCAAACTTAGCTATAAGATTTTGACCAGCATCTTTTTTAGACTTTGAACCTCTAATTGTTATTATAATTTCATCCATGACATCAATTGCTTTAATAAAGCCTTCTACAATATGAAATCTATTCTCAGAAACATCTAATTCTCTTTGCGTTCTTCTAGTTACAACATCTTTTTGATGATTTAAATAATGCATTAAAATAGTTTTAAGCCCCATAGTTTGAGGTTTCCCATTTGCGAGTGCTACCATGTTAAAAGCTATATTACATTGAAGCTCTGTTTTCATCATCAAATACTTAAGTACCTTGGTTGCAGTATCCCTATTTGTAGATTTCTTAAATTCAATAACTGATCTAAGTCCACTTCTATCAGATTCATCTCTAATATCTATAATTGACTCTAAAACTCTTATATGTTTTTTTTCTGCCGTCATATCAGAAATTGATTGAAGTAATTTTGCCTTATTCTTTCTATATGGGAATTCCGTAATAACTATGCCAAGACGTCCAGTCTCAAGCGTTTCTATTTTCATTTTAGAACGCAACGTTACCCTACCCTCACCAGTCTCATAAGCACTCTCTATCGCATTTTTACCTATTAAAATACCCCCTGTTGGTAAATCAGGGCCTTTAATATATTGCATAAGCTGTTTTGTTGTAATATCCTTATTGTCCATATAAGCTAATAATCCATCTATTACTTCTCCTAAATTATGAGGCGGTATGTTTGTTGCTATTCCAACCGCTATACCAAAAGTCCCATTTACCAACAAATTTGGATATCTTGATGGTAATACAGATGGTTCCTTCTCAGTGTCTGAATAATTGTTTACCATATCCACAACACCCTTGTCAATGTCTCTAATCATTTCAAGGGCAATAGGAGAAAGTCTTGCTTCTGTATAACGCATAGCAGCCGCATTATCTCCATCCTGACTACCCCAATTACCATGACCATCTATTAATGGTTTCCTTGTTGAAAATGACTGTGCTAGTATAACCATGGCACCATAAACAGAGCTGTCTCCATGTGGATGGTACTTACCAAGGATATCTCCAACAATTCTTGCTGATTTATAATAAGGCTTGTCTGGAAATGCCTTTAACATATATGCGCCATAAAGAATTCTTCTATGTACTGGTTTTAAGCCATCTCTCACATCTGGCAATGCTCTTTCTCTTGCAACCTCCACGGCATATGGAAGGTAATTATCTGGCATTGCTTCTTCAATTGGAGTCATTATTATATTACTATCTTTAGGTATGTCAATTACTTTTGCCATTTAATAAAACCCCCTTAATTATCACTTGCAGTGCTATAATCACTTTCAGTGCTACTATCATCACTAAAACTCAGCATATTTATACATATAATTTTTCCTAGGTGCAACCACGTCCCCCATTAGAAGTGAAACCATCTTCTCGGCCTTCGCTGCATCTTCTATAGTAACCTGCTGTAAGGTCCTAGTATTAGGGTTTAGTGTAGTTTCCCAAAGTTGATCCGGATTCATTTCTCCAAGACCTTTATATCTTTGAATTAACGCACCTTTTCCAATTTCTTTTTTAGTCTTAGCTAATTGCTCATCACTATATGCATACTTAACCACTTCACCATTCTTAGTTTTCCTATAAACCTTATAAAGTGGAGGCATTCCCATGTAAAGATGGCCATTTGAAATTAATGATCTCATATATCTATAAATATAAGTCATCCATAATGTTCTAATATGATATCCATCAACATCTGCATCACTCAAAATAATTATTTTACCATATTTTAAACTTTTTTCACTATAATTTTCTAAAACTCCTGTTCCAATTGCGGTATTAAATATTTTAAGTTCTTCACTAGCTAATACATTCTCAAGCTTTTGTTTTTCTGTGTTCATAATTTTGCCCTTTGATGGCATTATAGTTTGAAATCTTCTATCCCTAGCTTGCTTAGCACTTCCCCCAGCTGAATCACCTTCAACCACTATAAATTCGGTAAAATCAGAATTTTTCAGTGTACACACGGCAATTTTACCAGCTAAAGGAGATGCGCCTTTACCTATTTTCTTTCTTTCAGCTTCATTAATTTTTTTTATTTTATCTCTCCTTGAGGAAGCCGAAATAGCATTATTTATTATATTAGTAGCCATATTTTTGTTGTCTTCTATCCATTCTAAAATTTTAACATAACTCAATTCATTCATTATGCTATAGGCCTCATTATTACCTAGTTTACTTTTAGTTTGGCCTTCAAAAATAGGATTACTTATTTTAACTCTAACAATTGCAGTCATTCCTTCTCTTAAATCGTCGCCTTCAAATTCTTTATCCTTCTCTTTTAAAAGATTAAGTTTTTTAGCTCCTTCTTTAAACGCTCTTGTCATTCCTGTTTTAAATCCAGTTTCATGAGTTCCTGATTCAGTAGTTGGTATATTATTAACATAGCTTGCAATATATTCTGTAGTAGAATCAGTAAATTGCATACATACTTCTCCATATAATTGTAATCCATTTATTTCTTTTTCGCCTTGGAAAAATATAGGGTCTTTGTGAAGAACGGTTTTACTCTCATTTAGATAATCAATAAAATCTAAAAGTCCCCTTTCAGAATGGTACTCTTTTGGTACATTTCCTTCTTTTCTTCTATCATCAAAAACCAAAATAATCCCTTTGTTTTGGAATGCTAATTCTTGTAACCTTTCATCAATAAAATCAGAACTAAATTCTAAAGTAGTAAACACATTTTTATCAGGCATAAAAGTAACCTTACTACCTGTTTGTGTTGATTCCCCTACTATCTCAAGTTTACTGACTGGTGTACCTGGCATAAGCCTTTTAAGCTCTTTATCATAGGCATATTCAAATCTCTGAGTAAAAATTTTTCCCTTTTGTTTTACTTCAACCTCTAGCCATTCTGATAATGCGTTTACAACGGCAGCTCCAACACCATGAAGTCCACCAGAAGTTTTATAATTCTTATTATTAAACTTTCCACCAGTATGAAGTTCAGTAAATACCATTTCAACACCGGATATATGTTTTATAGGGTGTATTCCTGTAGGAATTCCTCTACCATTGTCAATAATAGTAACACTTTTGTCTTTATTTAATATTATTTTGGCTTTATCGCCATAGCCATTAGCTATCTCATCTATAGAATTGTCCAAAATCTCCCATATACAATGATGTAGGCCTTTGCTTCCTGTAGAACCTATGTACATACCAGGCCTTATTCTTACAGGCTCTAGTTTTTCTAGAGAAGTTAAGTCCGTTACATCGTATGTTTGAATTTGTTCTTTATCAAAACTCATAAAAATCCTCCAGTAAAATTTTATCATACATTTGCTATTTTATATGTTTATTTGCAAAAGGTAAAGTAATTTAAATAAAAAAATAGAACATTAGTTTCTATTTTAAGTCAACTTTTTATTGTTTAACATGAACTTCAAGCAATTTTCTATAAAAATATTAACCGACATTATAAACCTTCCCTGCCGGTCAATACAGTAATCGACTCTATTTTCAATTTCCAAAATTCTCACTCTATTTTTTTATTAGTTGGTGGTAATAATGTCGCTACAAGTCTTATTATATATTTTAGACTCTCATCATCTATATTATTTTTTAAATTCAATTTATTAGTAGCTTCTTTTGATATTTTCATAGCTTCTTCTTCTTTAAGGGTATTTTCGCTATGCTTATAGTTGGTTTCTACAAATAGTACCGCTTTTGAAATAATTCTTAGAATTATTTTAACATTTGCAGGTGTTGATTCAATAAAAGTTAAGGAACCTAAAATTACAGAAGCAAACCCATAATAGTCATCTTTAATGTTTATGTCTTTGTCCTTTAACAAATAAGCTAAATAAGCAAGTCCTGCTACTAAGAGCACAATTAATACATATTGAATAATTATCTCTACCATCACGTACCCTCCTTATTTGAATTTATACTACTTTATATGCTATTCAAATAACAAAGGGTACATGTTTTATTTAAATTATTAATATAATTTTCAAACTACTCTTATTATTAACACTAAATATATAATTAATTTATTTTTATAGTGTTTTCTCAAAAGCAATTCTTTCGCTTTTGTCTTCTAAATAAATTATTCCACAATACTGAAATCCATTTTTTTGGAGCAACCTCTTCATAGATAAGTTTTCCTTATGTGTATCTACTCTAATACTATGTATCCCCTTATCTAAACAAATCTTTTCTATATTCTTAACAATAACAGATGATAGTCCAATTCCCTTACAATTGCAATCAATAGCCATTCTATGAATAACTGCATATTTATTGTTGCTTGCCCACTTGCCATTGTAAATACATTTATAGTTTTTATCTCCATCAAATGTAACTACTACAGTACAAACTACACTATTATCTTTTAATAAAACATACCCATTTTTATTGATAATATCATTTTTTACTATTTTAAAATTAGGGTAATTATCCTGCCATTGATTAATTTTATTTTTCTTAAAGTAATCCTGTGCCTGCTTTATAATATTAATTATACTACTGGCATTCTCTTCAGTTGCTCTTATAAATTTCATGTTAATTCTCCTTCATGCTATTTAATATATTGTGATTTGAAAATGTTATAATATAAGATAGTAACTTCTTTATTATCTAATAGCTTTACATTCTCCTTTCTTTGAAATCTATATTTAAATTTACATTTTTCAATTACTCTTTTAGAATTACTATTAAAATCATAATGCCCACACCAAATTAAATCTAAGCTTAATTCATTAAATGCATACTTAATTAAACAATTAACAGCTTCAGGCATAAACCCATTGCCCCAATATTTAGGGCTTAATACGTAACCTATTTCCTTTTGTTTTAAATTAGACAAAGTTGCATCTGGTTTTCTATCATGAAGCCCTATGCTACCAATAACCTTATTTTCAGATTTT
The DNA here is from genome assembly GCF_018861705.1 of Clostridium psychrophilum. GTDB lineage: Bacteria > Bacillota > Clostridia > Clostridiales > Clostridiaceae > Clostridium_AD > Clostridium_AD psychrophilum. The sequence continues at coordinate 14,140 of NZ_JAHLEC010000085.1, forward strand.
AAGACAATAGCATATGTATCATTATCCCTTGTGAACATTTTTATTATATTCTTGCTTTCTTCCTCATTTTTATGTGGTGGCCAACCTGCATTAGGACCTACTAATTCACTTTTAGCATATTCATATAAATCACTGCTATCTGTTTCTTTCCATTTTCTTATTTTCAATCTATTAGTTATTAATATTTCCATATCAATCCTCTCCCCTCACTAATCAGTTTTAATTATTAACCCTCTTTCATCGTAATAAAATGGATGTAAGCGTCAAATAGCCCACACCTTAACGTAAGGTATGAGCTATGATATTATTTCTTTAGCGGCTTTCTGCAGCTATTCGGTAAATCCTTGGACCATGGAAGAAGCACATCCAATTTTTCCAGATCCTTCACATCTATATTAGGTAGCTGCTCAAATAAATATGTTAGATAGTGAAATGGACTCAATCCATTTTCTTTAGCTGTTTCGATAATACTATAGATAATGGCACTTGATGTTGCTCCTTTTGAAGTGTTTGAGAATAACCAATTCTTTCGACCTATTATAAAGGGTTTAATAGATCTTTCGGCACGGTTATTATCAATCTCAAGCCTTCCATCAAGTAAAAAGCTTTCTAGTTTTCTCCATTGATTACGGCAATATGCGATAGCT
>NZ_JAHLEC010000086.1 GCF_018861705.1 Clostridium psychrophilum
TAGTGAATGTTTGAGGAATTAACTCTGATAAATCAATATATTGGTCAAAAAGTTTTATTAATCTGGGTTTATCTTGCTGAAAGTAATCATCGATATCTGTGTAAATATCAGCAAGTGATAATTGTTTTAAATTTGATTGCATAGAATTCTCTCCCTTCGGTGAATTTAGTTGTAATGAATATAAATTCGACAAAAGTTGGGGGAATTCCTGTATATATATGATTGTAAACCCTTGTAGTCGCTTGACTACAGGGTTATGCAATTAACTAATTATAGTTAAAAATAGGGGGCATATACAAATGACAGATGTTTTAGAATATCATAAACAAGGATATAATTGTGCAGAATCTATAGTAAAGGCATTTAATGAAGAAAATAATGCTAATATTCCAATTTCAATTGCTAGTCCTTTTGGCACGGGTATGATGGTAGGAAGTACTTGCGGCGCAGTTACAGGTGCACTTATGGCATTAGGAACATTAAAAGGAAGAGAAGAAGCGACGACTAAGAATGGATCAACAAAATATACAAAGGAAATAATGAGTAAAGTAAAAGAAAAATATGGTACATTTGAATGCTTACAATTAAAGAAACAAGGCGTTTCTTGTAATGAAATAATAGAGTATACCTATAATGTTTTAAAAGAATGTGTAAAATAAAATTTAATTTATAAATAGAAGGAGGATTTTAAATGAAAATAGCAGTTGCAAGTGAAGGAAAGAATGTAAGTGGACATTTTGGATATTGTGAGGGATTTACAATATATGATGTAAATAGTGGTAAGGAATTAAAAAAGGAATTTGTTAAGAATCCAGGACATAGACCTGGATATCTTCCAGTATTTTTAAAGGAATTAAAGGTGAATCTTATTATTGCAGGTGGCATGGGAGCAACAGCACAGCAATTATTTAATGAAAATGGTATTGAAGTAGTAGTTGGGGCACAAGGATTGTGTGAGGATGTAGTACAAAAATATATAGAGGGTGAATTAAAATCAACAGGAAGTGTTTGCACGCAGCATGAACATGAAGGACACTGTAATGAATAATTATAAAGGATGATTTTATGAATAATGATTTTATGAATAATGATTTAATACCTTTTAGAAAGCTCATAGAAAAAAAAGGTTATAAATTTACAATTCAAAAAGAAATAATATTGAGAACTATTTTGGATAATAAGCCCCATATAAATGCTAAAGAAATATTCAAAAAGATTAAGCGTAAACATATAGGGATTGCTACCATTTATAGAAGTTTAAAGGTATTTAATGAGTTAGGTATAGTAAAAGAAATAAACATTAGCCGTATAAACTATTATGAGATGAAAATATTTAGTGGAAACCCCCTGCATATTCATTTTAATTGTTATAGAAGTAATAATATAGTTGATATAGATAGTCAAAACTTAAATTTTGACTATCTAAAATTAAACAAAAAAATAGAAACAAAAAATAACTTGAAAATATATGATTCAAATATTACTTTCATAGGATTATGTAGTAAATGCAGGGAGGAATTAAAATGTCAAGACCAATAAAATGCAGAAGAGTAGAATTCTTTCCAGATGATACTTATTTTGTTCCATGGGGGAAACCTAAATGTGAGATTGAAGAAATAGCTTTAAAAGTAGAAGAACTTGAGGCAATGAGATTAAAGGATATTGAAGAATTAAATCAAGAGGAATGCGCGCAAAGAATGCAGGTATCAAGACAAACTTTTCAAAATGTTATAGATAGTGCAAGAAAAAAAATAGCTATTGCTTTGACCGAAGGAAATGCTATAAGAATAAGTGGTGGAAATTACAGAGCAACATTTTGTAAAGCTAGGTGCTTTGATTGTGACACTATATATGAAATAAAGTATGAACAGGACAAGCATATATGTCCTGTTTGTGGTTCAGAAAATGTACTTTGTAGTAAAAAAACAAATTTTTGTAAAAAATGGTGTAAAGAACATAATAAAGATAACAATGCTTGATATATCAGGATATAGAGTTATTAAGCTAAAAATGGAGGAGTTAATATGAGTAAAGTTCAAGGAAATATGAAATCGTGTCTTCAACCAATGGCTAAAATATTGGTATCTTGTAGAGGAACCGATGGTAAAAATAATGCATTAGTAGTAGGATACTGTTGTAATTGTAGCTATGACCCACCAATGGTTATGGTTGGTATTGTACCTTCAAGATATTCATATAAAATTATTAAGGAAACAGGATGTTTTGTAGTGAATCTTGCTACAAAGCAGCAAAAGGAAATGTTTGATTATCTGGGTAGTCATAGTGGTAGGGATGAGGATAAATTTGCAAAACTTGATATTAAAGTTGAAGAAGGAATAAAGGTAAATGCTCCTTTATTAGCAGATTGTCCTATAAACATAGAGTGCAAGGTAGTGGATTCTATAGTTACTGGCTCACATGAAATGTTTGTAGGCAAAATTGAATATGTGCATTGCAATAGAGAGATAGTTGATGTTAAAGGGCAAATTGATTATTCTAAAATTGATTTTATCTAAAATTAAAGTAAATAATGGGTGGGGTACTATCTATTATTTACTATATACATAAATAAATAACTGTAGTAAAAATGTAATTTAAAATAAATAAGAGAGCGAATGAAGAGAGGACAATAATTTAATGAATGACATACATAAATTTAAATGTAACGATGAGTATTTTATTTTAGATGTAAGCTCTGGAACTATTCATGTAGTAGATAAAACTATATATGACATAGTTAATGAAAATAGTATTGATAGTAGAAGTAATGTCATAAACAAATACAGAGGAAAATATGATGAAAATATTTTAAATGAATGCTATGACGAAATAGAAGAACTTATAAAAAAAGATCAATTATATTCTGAGGATAAATATGAATATATTGCTAAAAATTTTGAAAAAGAACCCGATTACATAAAAGCTGTATGTCTTAATATCGCTCATGATTGTAATTTAAGATGTAAATATTGCTTTGCCGATGGAGAAGGTTATGATCAACAAAAAATATTAATGAGTTTTGATGTTGCTAAAAGAAGCATTGATTTTTTAATCGAAAATTCAGGCTCAAGAAAGAACATAGAAGTAGATTTTTTTGGAGGGGAACCTCTTTTAAATATGGAAGTTGTTAAAAATACAGTTAGTTATGCAAGAGGTTTGGAGAAACAATACAATAAAAAATTTAGATTTACAATTACTACAAATGCCATATTATTAACCCCTAATATTATGGATTACTTGGAAGAAAATATGGTAAATGTTGTTTTGAGTATTGATGGTAGAAAAGAAGTAGAAGATAGCATAAGGGTAGGAATTAATGGTGAAGGAACTTATGATGATATTCTTCCTAAAATAAAGAGTATGGTTGAAAGAAGAACTAAATCTAAAAAACAATATTATATAAGGGGAACTTTTACATCACAAAACTTAGATTTTTCTAAAGATGTAAAACATTTTATAGATTTTGGATTTAAGGAAATTTCAATTGAGCCAGTGGTGTTACCGGCTGATAATCCTTTATCTATTAAAAAAGAATATTTAGAACAAATATATGAACAGTATGATATCATTTTTAATGAACTGTTAAAGCATGATGATGTTATTTTTTATCATTTTAATATCAATATTAATGGTGGGGCATGTATTTATAAAAGAATATCTGGTTGTGGGGCTGGATTTGAATATATTGCAGTAACTCCAGAAGGAGATATATACCCTTGTCATCAATTTGTAGGCAATAAAGTTTTTTATATGGGAAATGTGTATGATGGCATTAAAAATAAAGAGATGTCAACAGATTTTAGAAAATCTAATATATATAATAAACCAGATTGTAAAAAATGTTGGGCAAGATTTTATTGTAGTGGAGGTTGCCAAGCTAATAATTATAATTTTACTGGAAATGTAAAAATGCCTTATGAAATTGGGTGTAATATGCAAAGAAAAAGAATTGAGTATGCGATTGCATTACAATACTATAGGAGCAATAAAATACTATGAAGATATTAGGTAGTTGTTATATTTTTTGAACTTGTTTAAGCAAAGGTATAAAAAAGTATGGGTTATTTAAATAATCCATACTTTTTTGAGATTATGATAATTGAAATTTCAAACCATAATGATCCATATTTATACTTATATCCTCTATATATTTTAAATTAGCATCAATACAGATTTTAATCATTTCTTCTTTTGATATTTTATCTTTAACAGAAGGGCCCATTTCAGTTTCTTTTTTCTTCCAGTCAATAATGCAAAGCAGTCCACCAGTTTTAAGAACTCTTCTTATTTCATTGAAGTATTTAGTTTTGTTTTCAATCTCATGAATAACATTGCTTATAAAAACATAGTCAATTGAAGTATCGTCAATTGGAAATGAATATTCTTCGTTTTTTATAAATTCTATATTAGTAATATTAGCAGCTTTGCCTTTTGCAATATCAATCATTTCAGGCATTATGTCTAAGCCAATTACTTTTCCTTGTTTTAGCATATTAGCTGCAGGGATGCTAAAATAGCCGATGCCGCAACCTATATCAAGTAATGTACCACTAACACCTATATGAAATTTTTTTAAGGTTTGGGCAGGAGGCATAAGTTGTCTTCGCTTTGGATTATCTAGTTTTTCTAGGCTTTTAATATTGAATTTATGCATCTAAACACTCTCCTTTATATATATCACTATATTCCAATATAATAATACTATTATATCATATAGATTTTAAATCATAAACATTGTTATTTGACATTATGATTAATAGGATGTAAAATTTTATATAGCATATGCCAGGTTTAAAGATCACGTATAAAATATATTAAAAGCGAGGATAATATTAATGGCAAGACCAGTGAAGAATAGAAGAATAGAAAAATTACCGGAATATACATACTTTGTGCCGGCAGGAAGACGAAAATGTGAAATCGAAGAAATATTAATAAAAGTTGAAGAGTTTGAAGCCATGAGACTTAAGGATGTTGAAGAATTAAATCAGGAAGAATGTGCCGAGAAAATGCTAATTTCAAGACAGACATTTCAAAATATAATTGATAGTGCACGAAAAAAGATTGCTATAGCTTTAATAGAAGGAAAGGCAATAAAAATAAGTGGTGGAAATTATACAAGAAACGTATGTCAATTTAAGTGTTTATCCTGTAAAAACACCTATGAAATAAAATATGAAGAAGACAGAAAAGTTTGTCCGTCATGTGGTTCTAAGGAAGTTACTTGTAATAAACGAAACAGTTTCTGTCAGAGGCAATGCAATAAGAATACTACCTCTGATAAATAGTTTTACAAAGTTTGTTTGAATTAGACCATATTTATTGGCATTTGACAATAATAAATAATAGCATTATAATATAAATAGCATATGACAAAAAAGAAGGCGGTAGTGTATGGCTGAATGTAATAATTGTCCATCAAATGATAAGTGTGATAATAAAGATACATGTAGTATAGAAAATAACCCATTAAATAAAGTTAAAAATATTATAGGTGTTATGAGTGGGAAAGGTGGAGTAGGTAAATCAACAATATCTGTTCTTATTGCACAGGAACTTAACAAAAAAGGATATAAGGTTGGTCTTATGGACGCAGATATTACTGGACCAAGTATACCAAGGCTATTAGGTATTAAAGATGTTAAACCTTTTATGAATGAATCGGGTATTATACCGGTTAAAACTACTGATGGTATTGATGTTATTTCAATGAACTTTCTAGTAGAAAATGAAGATGATCCAGTTATTTTACGAGGACCAGCAGTTTCTGGAGTTGTTAAGCAGTTTTGGACTGACGTTGTATGGGGAGAACTTGATTATTTAATTATAGATATGCCTCCAGGTACAGGGGATGTTGCGTTAACTGTAATGCAATCAATACCAGTTACAGGCATTGTAATGGTTTCAACACCACAGGACTTAGTGTCTATGATTGTTGGAAAGGCAGTAAATATGGCACATAAACTTGACATTGATGTAATAGGATTAATAGAGAACATGAGTTATATTATTTGCCCAGAATGCAATAAAAAAATAAAAATATTCGAATCAGATAATATAGACGAATTCTTAAATAAAAATGACTTAGATTTACTTGGCGAAATTCCAATGTGCAAAGAAATTGTTAATATCTCTAACAGAGGAGAATACACGCTAAATACTGAATTAACTGAAATAACTGATAGTATTATAAATAAAATTGTGAATAAAACAAAAAAATAAAAGTGGAGGTAATATAATATGAAAATAGCAATACCTAATAATGGTAATATGGTGAATCAACATTTTGGAATGAGCAAAAGTTTTGTTATTGCAACTATAGAAGATAAAAAAATTGTAAACATTGAAGAAGTATCTGCAACTGAGCTTGCACATCAGCATCAAGGATTGGCAGATTTACTTGTAAATCAGGGAGCGACAGTAGTTATTACTGGAGGAATTGGCGCAGGTGCAATTAACGGACTAAAGCAGAATGGTCTTGAAGTAATAAAAGGTGCATCTGGAGAATATAAAAAAGTTATTGATGAATATATTAATGGAACGTTAGAAGATAAAAATGTAGTATGCAATCATCATGGCGAACATCATCACCAATAAAAAACAAAGGAGCACATTAGTGCCCCTTTGTTTTTTTAGATGTCGTTAAAGTTTTTTAGTCCAAAATTTATTTCTTAATAATATATTAATGACTTTATTAATTGGTATATTATACCAAATTGTATATTTAAAAACTTTATTATTCCATCATAATTTCGATGATTTCCTTGTCAGTTTGTTTCATTCCTTTTTTTGCAAGTTTACCTACATTTGATATAGTGGCTTCAATACCTTTTTTCACAATACCATCGCCACCCTTAAACTGTTGTCCCTCCTTAAACATATAATATCCTAAAATGCCAGCATCTACAGCTGCAGCAATTTTAGCCGCACATGATGCTTTAGCACCATCACAAATCATTCCAGAAATTATTGACAATGCATTAACAATTGTATGACAAATCTCTCTATACCCACCATCATATAAGTAAGTTATGCCTGCTCCACTTCCAGCGCCTGCACAAACAGCACCACAATAGGCTGAAAGTCTTCCTATACCAGTCTTTTGATGTATTGTAACTAAATTTGAAATAACCAAAGCTCTATAAAGTTTTTCTTTTGAAACCTTTAATTCATTAGCATATTCAATAACAGGAAGTGAAGCTGTCATTCCCTGATTACCACTACCGGAAACTATAATTACAGGTAGTTCACATCCATTCATTCGGGCATCTGACCCTGCAGCTGATTTAGCCTTCGCTCTTACTTTAATATCGCAGCCGTATGTTGAAATTAGAACACTCCCAATATTTGCACCATAATTATTTCTTAATCCTTCTTCTGCAATTCTTGAATTATATTCAATCTGTCTACTAATAATATCTTCTATATCTTGTATTTTCACAGAATTTGCAAAATCAATAATATCTTCTACATTTAGTGATTCCTTGCTACTAAGACCATTTTCTTTTGATACCGTTGTTTCTTTATGATAAAGTATCTTACCATTCTTTTCAATTAAAATGATATTGGTATGATAGTTTACAATTCTTACTTTTACAAAAGAATCTTTATAAAATGCATTCATCTGTATATCAAATATAAATGGAGTATCTGCAAGTTTAACTTCTATAGGATATGTAGATAAGTATTCTTTAATCCTTTGTTTATCTTCTTTAGTTACCTCTGAAATAACTTCTAGTTTTCTATCAGGGTTGCCTGCTATAATACCAGCAGCTGTTGCAGCAGCTATTCCTTTTAAATGACCTGTATTAGGAACTATAACACTTTTAACATTCTTAATAATGTTCCCGCTTACTTCTACAATAACTTTTTCAGGTGTGCATCCTAATGCTTCTTTAGCTTTTGCTGCTGCATATGCAATTGCAATTGTTTCAGTACAACCCATGGCAGGCACTAACTCTTCTTTTAAAATCTGTAAATAATTTTTATATTTTAGATCATTATTTTTAATTCTATTCCTCTCCTTGTATAATTTAGTATGTAAATGCATGTAAGGCATAATTAATATTTTTAGATATGTATAATATCATTGTACTAACATGTAATAAATTTGTAAATTCTTTAGTCCTAATATACTATATTTTTTAAAAAATATCTATACTATTAATATTATTACTTGTCAAAATATATTTGAAAAAATTAGACTGATTTTTTGTGCTTTAATCTCGATAACTATAATATGATTTGTTTTTTTAATTTTAAGGGGGAAAATATAAAATGATTATTGGAAACATAAAAAATTCATATATAAATAATTGTATCAACAAACAACTCCAAAAGGTACTTAATAACAATAATATTATTACTAATAGCCAAAAATCAACTTCTGATGAACTTATGAAACAGAAAATAAGGAATATGAATGATCAATTAGCACTTAGTCAAAATTCAGAACAACAAATCGAAAGTGGAATGTCCACTTTAAAAGAAAAAGAGACAGGATTAGGCAATATAAAGGACATAGGCAACAAACTCAAAGAGATATCAAATTTGTATGCAAATCCTGATTTGAGTGAGGATGATAAGTCAAAAATCGAAAAGCAAACTGGCGAATTATTAAATAATTTAGAAAGTCTTATGAATCAAAATGAAGAAAATAATATATTAGGGGATAAGACAATTCAGCTAAATGGATCTGAGGGTAAAACTAGTGTTATATTGTCTAAGGTTCTTAATATAACACTTGATTTTGGAAAATTAGATGAGACTAAGCCAAGTAACACAGACAAAACAGATAATGATAAGCACTTTTTAAGCAAGGTTAGTGTAGATGATCTGCTTGAAAACCCTTCTATAATTGAAGAAAGAATATTAAATCCAGTACAAAAAGCTATAGAAAAAGTAGATGCTGCAAAATCAATTTTATATGGAAATTTTATGAAAGAGTATTCAGCGGCAACAAGTTCAATAGATGGATTGTTTAAAATAGGGGGAATAAGTGCATATATAAAAGATTCAAAAATGTTACATCAAAAATCAATGTATATTACGATTTCTGCATTATACTCTCAATATTCAAACAAATAAAAAATTTAAAATTTACAATTCATTTCATTAATAAAAGTATATAGTATTATTTTAAATAATGTTATAATTTTTATAAGAGTTGTTTCTTGATTGAAAATTATGATGAAGTAACTAATAACATATTTTAAGCATAAAATTAATTAAGAATTAAATTCAAAGGAGTGATATGACTAATATGATATCATTAATCAGCACGGATGTTCTTGCAATCATTGCACTTTCTTTTACAATAAAATTTGCTAAGCGGAACGTTGCAATATCAAATAAAAAAAATATGATTTACATATATGCAGCAACGGCTACAACTATTTTGCTTGTTTTGGAAATAATCACTATTCTAATGGAATTTTCAAGTAATAGTAAAATTATAATGCCCCATCGTATAGCTAATATATTAGGATTTTCTTTGAGTCCAATAGTTCCTTTTATGCTTTTATTCTTTAATAGCAATAAAGAAAAAAAAATTTCATATAATTGCTTTTTAGCGATACCATTATTTTTTAATACCTTTATGTGTGTTTTAAGTTATAAGAAAGGCTTGATTTTTTTCGTAGATGCTCAAAATCAATATACGCGTGGAAATCTATTTTTATTGCCTACTATAATTTGCATGTTTTATTATGTATTGTTTGTAATAAGTGCAATCAAAAATGGTGTCAAATATGAAATGGAAGATAAAAAAATTTTAATTTCTGTTTTTTGTATACCTATATTAGGAATCATCCTTCAGATTCTATTTAAAGATTTAATATTAATTTGGAGCTGTACCTCTATATCTTTGCTAATATATTATATTTTTTTGCTTGAACTACAATTCAGATATGATATTCAAACTAAAATTAAAAATCGTGTTGCATTTGACAAATAAATGGAACAATATGTAATTAAAGATAAAAATGCAACAATTGTTATGTTTGATTTAAATGACTTAAAGAGCACTAATGATAAACATGGACATAAAGCCGGAGATGAAATAATTTTTCATGCAGCAAAAACCATAGAGGAGAGTTTTATGGGTATTGGTAAAGCTTATAGAATCGGCGGTGATGAATTTTGTGTCATTTGTAACGATATTCCAAAGAAAGTATTAGATAGTGCTCTATCTAATTTAGATGACTTGTTAATTAAAGTAAATCAAACCAGGGACATTAAAATAGTACTTGCTTATGGATATGCGTTTTACAACAAAAATGAAAGCGAAACTATATATTCTACATTTATCCAAGCAGATAAAAATATGTATATCCATAAAGCAAAATTAAAAGGACTTTAGAAGTTGTAGTATGATAAAATAAGTATGCAATAATAAAATGTTGAATTTACAAAGCTGATATCTTTTTAATAAGGTGTCAGCTTTGTTTTTAGCTGAATTCGTTCATAGTTATAGAAATAAATATAATAATCTATAAATACATGAGCTTCATGAACAGGGGTTCAGTTTATATCTATTAGAACACGTTGTTTTACAAGTGAAAAGAATAATAGTAAACTTATATAAAATAACAGAAGGGAGAATTCAAAATGATAGGAGTACTAGTCAACACAGCTACAGTTATCATCGGTAGCCTTATCGGCCTACTGTGCAAGAAAGGAATTCCTAAAAAGTATACTGATGCAGTCATGATTGGTATAGGGTTATGCACCATTTACATTGGAATATCGGGCACACTGAAAGGCAAAAACACTCTGATTCTTATCATTTCCATTGTAATTGGGTCCATTATAGGGACAGGGCTGGATATTGACAAGCAATTAAACGTTTTGGGAGAGTGTATTGGAAGACGGCTTAAAAAAATTTCAGCCAACTCCGATTCGGTTGCCGAGGGTTTTGTTACGGGATGTCTTTTATTTTGTATGGGTGCCATGACAATTGTAGGCTCACTCAACTCGGGATTAACTGGAAACAATGATATGCTTTTTACAAAATCATTGCTTGATTTGATATCAGCGACAATGTTGTCTGTGAGTCTTGGAATCGGTGTTTTGTTTTCAGCCGCTTTCGTTTTTGTATTCCAGGGATCAATTGTTCTACTGGCACATTTTCTGCAACCAATTCTTACAGAAGCTGCCATTGGGGAAATCACCTGTGCAGGTTCACTTATGATCATAGCACTTGGGCTGAATATTATAGGTATTACCAAAATCAAGGTTGCAAATTATCTTCCCGCAATCATAATTGTTCCAATCCTTTGCTGGATAGTAAAATTGATATAAGATGGTTTTTCGGTTTATATACCTTTCATTTGTCTTGTAAATACCCATCATGTTTTAAAGAATATTATAAATCAAGTGCTAAAATAAGTATTCAATATTTAACATATTATTTGTAAAAAATATAAAAATAATTAGATGGTATATTATTTAACGATTGCTTAAAATATATAGCAGATGAGAGCAAAACAGCATAATTTAAAGTAGATTGTAATATACTATATTATTAGCTTAATTTGATGGCTAGTTTTTAAATGCAAAGGTAATCTGGATTCCACATCCTGCCTTTGCATTTTCTATTTATTAGGTAAAGTACATATTAAATCAAAAAAAGTTCTTATGTTTTTTAAAGAGGGTGTAAAAGCTAGTAATATAGGCATAGTAGGTTAAACATATATATAACGAACTTTATAAATAAGTATATAAGTTTGAGTATTGACATTGTTTAATTGTTTAATTGTGATATCAAAATTGTGTTATATATATTAATGCATAAATGGACATTAAATTTGTTGAAAACATCATGATTTTATCTGAAAAAATTGCTACTATGGAATTTGTTGCATTAACAGCCCATCTGATCGGTGATTAAATATACAAAAATCAATTAATATTATAATTTTAATTAATTAGGGAATTACTAAAAATAATATTAAATATAATTCATATTCATGTTAGGTGGGTGTTTCTATGTATCATATATTTCTTGCAGCCATATCCATTGCTATTTGCTATAAATTTGGGGATTGGAAAAATTGGAGAAAATATTATTTAACTATATATTGTTCTCCATAATATATCTCCATTATAAAAAGCCATTATATGCTTGGAGCATTGCACTCATAAGTCCTCATATCTTATTCTTTTTAATGAAAATACCATATAATAGCATAAAATAAAATCAATTAAGGCATGATATACATATAATCATAAAAAAATAAATGGAGGTTTTATTTATGGGTGATACAAATAAAATACCACTGATTTCATCTGAAATAGCAGGAATATGGAATGCTTATATGAGTGAAAGCTTAACAGTAAAAGTTCTTAGCTGTTTTCTAAATAGAGTAGAAGATACTGAAATACAGGCCCTATTACAGAAAACATTTGAGTTGTCCAATCAACATATTACAGAAATTACTGGCTTGTTTAATCAGGCAGGATTGCCTATACCAGACGGATTTACAGATAATGATGTTAATATTAATGCTCCACGTTTATTTACAGATTCTTTCTATTTGGCATATTTATCATTCATGTCAAGAATTGCAATGCACAATTACACATTAATTTTAAATGAAATAGCACGTTCTGATATAAGAAATTATTTTTCAAAACGTATATATGATTCTATAGACTTGTATAACCAATCAGCGGATTTACGATTAGCAAAGGGTATATTTATAAGAGCACCATTTGTAGAAGTAGGTAAAAAAGTTGAATATATTAAAAGTCGGAATTTTATGGTAGGGTTACTTGGTGAAAAACGATCAATGCTCTTAAATGAAGTTACTCAACTATTTGGACTCACTTTTTCAAACATAGTTGGGAGAGCACTAACAACTGCATTCGGACAGGTTTCAAAGAATGCAAAAATATCTGATTATTTATTTGAAGGCAGGGATCTAACATCTAAAATAATTTCGGAATTAACAGAAATCTTTTCGAATGACGATATACCAATCCCGTCTACTTCTGATTCTTTCGTAACTGATTCTACAATATCGCCTTTTTCAGAAAAATTAATACTAACTCACATGTTAGTTTTATGTTCATCATCAGTAAGTAGTTTGGGTATGGCTGTATCGGAAAGCCTAAGAGTTGATTTATATGCTATATATCTTAAATATACCGCTCAGATCATGAAATATTCTCAAAAGGGCGCTAAAATTATGATCGATAATAAGTGGCTTGAACAACCACCTGCTGTATTAAAACATAAAGACTTAATAGGAATTCAAAAATAATTATATAAAAAAATAAAATTTCAGAATAAGATAAGTTGACAATAAGTGATTTATACAAACTCACACTTGATTAAAATATAAAGATTTATAGAAATCTCAGAATAAAATTTTCATAAAAACTATATATATACCTGTTATTATCATATTATAAATTTTAATAGAAAGAAGGATTTAGATGACAACTGAAGCAAAAATACAATTAACTTCATCAGAAATTGGTACATTATGGATGACTTATATATTAACATCATCAAGGTTAATAGCGTATGATTATTTTAAAATTAAAACTATAGATAAAGAGGCCCAAAACATAGTACATTCTTATATTGTTGAAGTACAAAATGTTAAAAATAAAATCGCAGATATATTTAATAATGAAGGAGCGGTTATACCAATAGGATTTAATGAACATGATGAGATGAAAGAATCTTCTACACTATATGATGATTTTTTCCATATAATTTCTCTTCGAGAAGCAATGAAATTAAGTCTTGGACGTAGTGCTGTATACACAACTACATCATATATGAAAGAGGTTAATGATGTATTTAAGCTAAACTACGATATTTCTAACAAATATTATATGATAACTACAAACTATCTATTAGGAAAAGGAGTGCTCGCAAGGTCTCCCTATGTAAATATGCCAAAGCAAGCAACATTTATTGAGGATAACAATTATATGAGTGGATTAAATCCTATTTTTGATAAACGCTCATTAAATACGATTGAAGTTGGTTTTATTAATGAAGCTATAGAAGCAAATATTTGGGCAATGCATTTGCTTACGGGATTTGCACAAGTTTCAAGAGACAAGGAAGTTAAAAAGTACTTAATAGAAGGTAAAGAATTAGCAAAAAAGATTATTTCTGAATTAAGTGCTGTGTTATCGCAAAGTGATATTCAGCCCCCAAGTACATGGGTTGGTAAAGTTACACATTCTACTCAGCCACCTTTTTCTGAAAAACTTATTATGTATCTAAACAGTTTAATAGCTACTACAGCGTTAGGATTCACTGCATTAGGTACATCTTTTAGTATGTGTTGATTTACACTTTATCTTATCCTAAGTTTTACAAATTAATTTATCTAGTTAAATCATGGATTTGCACATATATTTATCCGATTTACATAATAATTTAACCGGAATTTA
>NZ_JAHLEC010000087.1 GCF_018861705.1 Clostridium psychrophilum
ATTTTTGCAAAACATAGTAATCCTCCTCTACGTACTGATTTTGATATTATTATATCATAATTACTACGTTTGGAAGTAATTACAAGCTTTTTGTGGGATAATCATAATATTTATAAATTATAAATGTTTTTCTTTGCCAATAGCTACTTCTTCATATAGGCCACTAAAGTTATCATCATTTTTTAAAGTCTGAAGATATTTCATAAATGGAACTTTTAAAGCATCTCTTTTTAAAGTAAACTCTACTGTAGCCTTAAGAAAACCTAATTTATTTCCAACGTCATATCTACGTCCTTCAAATACATATGCATACATATCTTGTCGTTTAATTAATGTTTTTAGAGCATCAGTTAACTGAATTTCGTTGCCAATGCCAGGTAGCGTTTGATCTAATATATCAAATATATCTGGAGTTATTATGTATCTGCCAAGTATAGCTATATTTGATGGCGCATTGTCCACTTTAGGCTTTTCAACTAGGTTATTTACCTTGTATACTTTATCACTAATTTGAACTCCATCAACAATGCCATATTTATCAACATTTTCGGGGGCTACCTTTTGAACCCCTAGGATTGTAGTATTCTTTTTTTCATAACAATCCATAAGTTGTTTTAAACAGGGGGTTTTAGCATCAACTATATCATCACCGAGCATTACAGCAAAAGGTTCATTATCTACAAAAGTTCTTGCACAATTTATAGCATCCCCAAGTCCTTTTGGTTCTTTTTGTCTTATAAAATATATATTTACCATGTTTGATATACTTCTAACCTGTTTAAGAAGATCATTTTTATGCTTATTTTCGAGTTCTAGCTCAAGTTCTACTGATTTATCAAAGTGATCTTCAATAGACTTTTTATTTCTTCCTGTAATAATTAATATTTTTTCTATGCCAGAAGCAACAGCTTCCTCTACAATATATTGAATTGTAGGCTTATCAACTATAGGCAACATTTCTTTAGGTAGTGCCTTTGTTGCGGGTAAAAACCTTGTTCCAAGTCCTGCTGCTGGTATAATAACTTTTTTAACTTTCATATAATATATCTCCTAACACTAATTCAAATAGTTTTTACGATGTGTTAATGATAGTTTCTAATTACAACTAATGAAGTTTATCAGAGTCGATATCATTAATTTCTTGCCTTTTTACTCCATTAAATAACACTTCCAAAAATACATTCATCCTATTCCCCCCATCGGCAGGTAGATTTTCAATATACAAATCGAACAGCATACTTCTTGCAATGCCTAAAATAGTACTGGAAATTTGTTTAACTTCATCTTCGGTATACTGCTTAAATTCTTTATTTAAAATCCCATGTTTAATTATTTCCTTAATTAATTCATTTTCTTCTGTGTCATAGCTTGTCCTTATTTTGGTCTTTAGCTCAATGTTATCTTTTAGTTCATATCGTATAATGTCGTATAGAGCTGCATATTTTTTTATTTCAGAACTATATTCAAGTAAATATTTTCTGAGTTTATCTTCCGCTCTTTTTTCTTTATTTATAACTTCTTTTGAGCTTTTCACTATATCTTTAGCAAGTGTTTCCATTACAATAAGAAAAATTTCTTCTTTATTGGCGTAATAATAGTAGATTGTGCTTTTTCCTTTTCTAACTGATCTAGCTATATCTTCCATTGATGTTTTTTTCAAACCCCATTTTTTGAAAAGGATGGATGCTGATTCAATTATTGTTTCTCTTATTATTTGTTCTTTATTATTTTTCATTCTTTTCCCAGTCAACCTTTCTTAATTTTGGTCGTTTAGACTAAAATCGTTTTATAGTACATAGTATAGATCATACCATGATTATTTGTCAACTTCTGAAGCGCTAGATAACATTTCCTTAGAATTATAATTTATGCTTTCAAAAGCTTTAATAACTTTATTTACAGATTCGTTACTGGTACCCGCTGAAATTTGAAGTCCATTAATTTCTTTAGATACTTCTCCTATTTTGTTTTTGATATCCCCTAATATATTAGAAATCTTAAGATTAGAACTTTGTGATTCCTCAGCTAATTTTCTAACCTCATCAGCAACCACGGAGAAACCTTTGCCTTGATCACCAGCTCTTGCTGCTTCGATAGCTGCATTCAATGCTAATAAATTTATTTGTTTACTTATAGCAGTTACATCCACTAATATACTTTCAATATTATTGGCTTTTAAATTTAGGCTATTAGTAATTAGAACTACCCCCTCAACGCTCGAGGCTACTTTTCCCATTTCATCTGACAGAAAAGTAATATTATTACCACACTCATCTGCCATAGAAAGCGTATTTTCGGATAAAGAGCGCATAGCACTTGACCTTGTTGATACATTTTTTATATATTGAGTTTCCGTATCTATTTCCTTATTTACTCCACCTATTAATTTAGTTTGAGATTCAACATTTAAATTTATTTCTTTAAAACCAGACGCTAATTCCTCAGAAATTTTACCGGAAGCATTTACATTTTCCTGCAATTTCTTGCTGAAGGCAACGAAATTGCTAATAGAAAGTTGAAGTTTTACTAATACATTTTCAACAATTTTTTTAGAAGTCTGGATTTCATTCATTTTCATATCTACTTGTTTATTTAGTCTTTGTGTAGCACCTATTTGGATAAAGAACAAAATAATTATAACAATAAAAACCATAAGTACAATACCTAAACCTGTGAGGTCATTAAACGTACCAAACATTTTTCCAGCATCTGAAAAATAACCATATAACAAAGTACTAATTATTAAAATTGCTGAAAGTATTATTGTTTTATAGCACTGATATAATGATATTGCCACCATAACTACAAAAGCAATTAAAAAGCCGTTAAGATCATGAAACATAAGTACAAATAAAAAATGGGTAATACACAATCCAATGGTGGCTATATATTTTAAATTGTATTCAATTCTTTTTTTCCAAACACAAAAGCTTAAAAATACACTTATACCAACTAGTATCGGTGCAATAATAAGTAGACCTTTTTTATCAACCCCAGCTAATGATGAAAAACCAATGTATATTATTGACATTATCCACATTATTTCTGCCATAAGTATGTTTCTTTTTCTTAATATTTCTAAATTATTCAAAGCAATTCTCCTTCTGATATTATTTTATTTTTGTATATAATATAAAGGCTAATATTCTTCATAAAACCATATTTTCCTTTATATTGTATATATATTATTGATTTATAGTGATATGATAATTTTTATTATAACTTATAACTTATAACTTATAACTTATATGGATTCTTGATTGGGCTGAAATTTGCACAAATGAAAAATGGTATCTTTCAATTAAACCGATATTTTTAGAAGAATACAAAAAGGACTGTTGATAAACGCTATTTAATCTATGAGGAATCCTTATTGGACATTTGAAGCAGTTAGTCAATTAGATGAAGATATAGAATGGCCTATTCAATATAATTGAAGTAATAAAGTAAATAAAAATGGATTTTAGAAGAACAAACTTCTAATTAAAACTAAAATTAATACAACTATAAAACCGTAACAAGATTTGTGAAAATGCAAATATTGTTATGGCTTTATTTTTTTCGGAGGCCTCAATGTATAACATTTCAGATGATGTGTAGTGTTTATTAATTTCTAATAGAAAGTAATTTTATGTATAGAAACTGTTTGCTGTATAGGCTTAAAAAGTTAATATTGTATAAAAAAAACAGGTTATCAATTGACTTAACCTGTTTTTAAAGGGGGCATTTCTATTTAAATTATTACAAAAATTTGTTAGAGTGTAACTAATAACAAATTAATAAAACATTAAAAGAGAGGAGTTAAGAATCTACGAACTAAGTAATTATAAATTAACTTTGTAGTTGTCTTAAATTAAAGAGTGGGAAGAAATTTCGTATAAAAAGTAAATGATTACATTGAGAAAATTAACAGTAAAAGTAAAAAGGAGGATTTATAGATGAAAGAAAAGATAGTAAATGGAATGCAAATTTTTGCAAGAGCTATAGTTGTTCCAGTATTATTCTTACCGATAATTGGTATAATTATTGCGCTATCTTCTATTTTAAGCAATCCAACAATTGTTGGAGATGGTAGTTCACTAATAGATGTTGGAAAATATATTGCAAGTGGTCTTTGGCCAATTATGAATAATCTGGGTATCCTCTTCTGTGTTGGTATAGCTATGGGAATGGCAAAAGATAAAAAAGCAGAAGCAGCCCTTGTGGCAGTGCTTGCATTCTTAATATTTTTAGGAGCTAATAATGAGTGGCTTGCGTTAACAGGGAAATTAGTAAGTTACAAGGCGACTTCAGATTTATATGGCACAGGTCAAACTATAATTTTGGGATTTCAGGTAATTGATATGGGAGTTTTTTTAGGGATAATTCTTGGTGTAGTTGTAGCACTTGTTCATAATAAATTTAGTAATAAAGAATTTCCCGGTGCATTTGCATTTTATGGAAACACAAAATTAGTCCTTTTAGTTTTAGTACCTATTTTATTAATTCTTGGTATAGCATTTAGCTACATTTGGCCCGTTATTGCAATAGGCATTAGTGGTTTAACTGGTTTTATAAATATATCAGGTTATGTTGGTGTATTCTTATATGGATTTTTAAATAGAGTGTTAATTCCAACCGGATTACATCACTTAATATGGACTCCATTTTCTTACTCTAATATAGGTGGAACATTAGCGGTTGGTGGGAAAACGGTATTTGGAGCTTATAATATATTTTTAGCACAGTTAACTGATCCATCAATAAAAGTATTTGATCCTTCATCAAAATATTTACAGTATGGTATGGTCAAAATGTTTGGGCTTGTAGGAGCAGCTTTAGCATTTTATAAAACAGCTAAGCCAGAAAATAAAGTTAAATTAAAGGCTATTTTAATACCTGCAGTAGCAACATCCGTTTTGGTTGGTATTACAGAACCCTTAGAATTTACGTTCTTATTCGTAGCACCAGCTTTATGGGTAGCTTACTCAGTATTTGATGGAATATTTCAAGTAATTGTTGTAGCACTTGGAGTTAGAACTTATGCAGCTGGAGGTATTATAGATTTCTTGACATATAATTTACCAGCAGGAATGGGAAGGACTAGATGGCCTATTGCTGTAGGTGTAGGTGTAGTTGAACTAGTAGCATTTTACTTTTTATTTAAGTTTATAATTATTAAATTTAATTTAAAAACTCCAGGTAGAGAAGATAGTGAAGTAAAATTATATACTAAAAAAGATTATAAAGATAAAGCTAGCAAAAGTTCAGTAGTTAAAACCGATAGTTCTGATTTAGCATCAGTAATAGTCGAAGCACTTGGTGGAAAGAAAAATATAGAAACTGTAGATAATTGTTTTTCTCGCTTAAGAGTGAAGATAACAGATGCAGGTAAAGTTGATGAGATAGCGTTAAAATCAACTGGGGCTTTAGGGGTAATAAAAAATGGGAATAACATTCAAGCTATATATGGGCCTAAAGTAAGCGGAGTAAGAAGTGCTGTTGACAAGTATCTATCTCTTTAAGGAAGTTATGTTAAATCATCTCCTACGGAGCTGCAATATTAACAACTTTGGAAGCAGATTTAGACTGCTACCAAAGTGATTTTCCTAGGCTAGACAACTGCCACTTATAGAAGAGGGCAGACTTGAAGCTTCCCAAATGTTGTTTAATGTTCAAAAAGGTCAATACTGTGAACTGGTGAACAATTAGAATATAATTTACCATTCATAGATTATATATAAAATTAGAAAGAAGGTATAATAATGAAAAAATTTTCAGTAACAATAGCTGGTGGTGGAAGCACATTTACACCAGGAATAATATTAATGCTTTTAGACAACTTAGATAGGTTCCCTATAAGAAAATTAAAATTATACGATAATGATAAGGAAAGACAAGCAATAGTTGCTGGTGCATGCGAAGTTGTTTTGAAGGAGAAAGCACCAGATATTGAATTTTGTGCAACAACAGATACCAAAGAAGCATTTACAGATATAGACTTTGTTATGGCGCATATAAGAGTAGGTAAATATGCAATGCGTGAATTAGATGAGAAAATCCCATTAGAGTATAATGTGCTTGGGCAAGAGACTTGTGGTCCAGGAGGAATTTCTTATGGTATGAGATCCATTGGTGGAGTTATTGAAATACTTGATTATATGGAGAAATATTCACCAAGTGCATGGATGTTAAACTACTCAAATCCAGCTGCAATAGTTGCAGAAGCAACTAGAAAATTAAGGCCTAATTCGAAAATATTAAATATATGTGATATGCCAATAGGCATAGAAGTACGAATGGCTGAAATTTTAGGACTAAAGTCCAGGAAAGAAATGAAAACTCGCTATTATGGTCTTAATCATTTTGGATGGTGGACAGACATACGTGATAATGATGGAAATGACTTAATGCCTAAATTAAAAGAACATGTTGCTAAACATGGTTATATAATGGATAAAGGAGGTACTCAAGAAACTGAAGCAAGTTGGTATGATACCTTCTCGAAAGCAAAAGATGTATATGCATTAGACCCAGATACATTACCTAATACGTATTTAAAATATTATTTGTTTCAGGATTATGTTGTTAAACATTCAGATAAAAAATATACAAGAGCAAATGAAGTAATTGATGGAAGAGAAAAGTTTGTCTTTGGTGAGTGTAGGAAAGTTATTAAGCAACAATCTACAAAAGGATGTGCCTTGAAGGTAGATGATCATGCATCTTATATTGTTGATTTGGCAACAGCTATAGCATACAATTCACAGGCAAGAATGTTTTTAATTGTAGAGAATAATGGAGCTATTGAAAACTTTGATTCAACTGCTATGGTTGAAATACCTTGTATAGTTGGAAGCAATGGACCAGAACCATTAGTAGTAGGAAAAATACCTCAATTTCAGAAGGGATTAATGGAGCAACAAGTTTCTGTAGAAAAATTAGTAGTTGAAGCTTGGGCAGAAAAATCATATTTAAAATTATGGCAAGCTATTACACTTTCTAAAACCGTACCTAGTGCATCTGTTGCTAAGAATATTTTAGATGATTTAATCAAGGTAAACAAAGAATATTGGCCTCAATTAAAATAATTTTTAAAGTTGAGACTACTAAATATAGATTTTAGATCTATATTTAGCAGTCTCTTTTTTATTTTTGATTAGTTTAAGATAGCAAAAATACATAAATATAAATCAATGGTTTTATTAACCTATCTTGTCGAATATAAGGTATAATATAGTAGTGAATTAATACAATAAATTAAATAAATTATATACTATTTATAGTAGGTGGGAAATACATGAATTTAGACATTAGCAAAATGGTTGATAAATATCAGTTAAGTAAAACAGAAGAAAATATATTGATTTATATTATAAATAATATAGAGAACGTTAAAGATATAGGGGTAAGGGGTATAGCCAAGGAAAATTATACGTCAACTACTACCATTATGAATTTAGCAAAAAAACTAGGGTATTCGGGATTTTTAGATATGTATTATAACTTGAATTTTACATTGAAGGATAAAAAATCTCATTTATCAGGCCAAAATAACAATAAATATTATGGAGTAGACTTAGAAGAATTATTAGCTTTAACAGAATCTGAAGAAATTAGTGATTTTATAAATTTATTAATCGAGAATAAAGGTGAAGTCATATATACCTGCGGTCAAGGATTTTCAGAACCTATTGCAAGATATATTACTAGAAAATTATTAGTTCTTGGGTTTAATTGTATTTACTCTGAATCATATGAAAGCTATGATGTAAATGCAATTAAAGCAAAGTTATTTATAAGTGTTTCTAAATCAGGAGAAACGGATTTTTTAGTGAACGTTTCTAAATCGGCTAAAAAAAATGGAATAAAAATAGTTTCCTTTACAGGAGATGTAGATAACACATTAGCTAAAATATCAGATATAAACTTTAAATTATATGATATGAATACTTTGGATGATCGTAATAAAGTAGCTACTTCTTTTTATGCGAATATTATAATGTTATTTGAATTTTTAATAGGTTTATATTTAGAAAAAAACAAGCAAAATTGAGTTAGATACAAAAATACAATATTATATAGATTACGAAATTTATATAATATTTGTCTTGCTATTTTTTATTGTATAGTTATAGTGAACACATGTTATTTTTATGAAACACCTGTTTTTTTTAGTAGTGAAAAGGTTTAAATTTATTGGAATTATTAATATAATAGTAATATAAAGAAGTTTAAATATTTAATTTAGCACAAGTTTATTATATTAGATGATATTGGAGGGTGAAAAATGTTTAATAAAATTAAGGCTTTTATGTTTAATGACCAATCAGAGATCCATAAAGAAAATGTACAGGAAGTTCAGAAAAGCAAAGAAAAGAGTGAAATATTTATAATTCCTATTTCAGGAGAGATTATAAATTTAGATGACGTGGCAGATGAAGTATTTTCTCAAAGAATGATGGGTGATGGGTTTGCTATAGAGCCTGAAAATGGAGTGCTATTTTCGCCAGTTGATGGAATAATTACATCTGTATTTCCTACCAAACATGCTATTACAATAAGAAGTAATTGCGGAGTTGATATTTTAATTCATTTTGGATTGGATACTGTTAATTTAAAGGGAGAAGGATTTAATGTTTATGTGGAACAAGGCAATTCAGTAAGTGCAGGAGATAAGTTATTAGAAGTTAACATTGAAGAAATAAAGGATAAGGTACCATCTATTGTTGTACTTATAGTTTTCATTGAACTTAACGGAAAAAAATTCAGTTATAATCTTGGACAGGTTAAAGCTAAGGATAAAAATGTGGTAATTATAAAATAGTTTGTTGTTATAATTTAAACATATTTTTTAAATCTAAAGAAGTTATTTAACTATAAAGGATATATATATTAAAAGTATTTAATATTGTATTTGAAATATGTAGTGAAATAGCATGTTATAATCCATTAGTTTGAATTCTGCTATAGCGCTATAATAATATTAATTTACGGGAAGGAGCTGTAATAATGAATAATATAATTGTTGCATTGAAACTACTCTATTTTGATACTAAAAATGAGGATACTTGCTGACCCTATGGATGCCTTTTGTAGAATAGCTTGTGATGAAGGACATCCTATAACTATGGAGGGACTTTTCGCAATGGGGCAAGAATATAGAGACAACCAATGCAAGAGCACAAATGGTGGAAGTCCTAACCCATATGATTCATTTGAAAATACGTATGAAACATTCCTAAATTCATTATAAGCTGTTAATTAAATTTCATAACTTAATTACAAAAGTATCAATCTAATAATTTGTATGTTTAATTTTGGAGAAATAAATTACATAGGTACTATTTATTTATGCAATTTTAATAATTGTACCATAATATATAAATATCATACCTTTTACTTGCCTTTCATATATCCTTTTAGATATAGAAATGTAGATAATAAGCCTGCTTTTTCTTTAATTAACAAAATATTATTTTTTAATGAAATTTTACTATTATCTTTATGATCATTTTACAACTCTGTATTTATTTTTATATTTTTCCCTATAGTTTGAAATTTTATAGAATGTTTTTTTAATTCTGTTTCAAGTCTAGTTACTTTTCTTTAAAGTTTTGATTGCTTTTCTAATAATTGACTTAGCATATCTTTTATTTCATTGTCCAATGTTCTCACCTCGTCATTTTAATTATATCATATTATATTAACTATAATATGATAGTTAAACTACTTAATCATGAAAAAATAAGAAACAAAAGCAATTTGTTTTATATGAATAATTATCAGACTCTTATTAACAATTTTGATGGAAATATTACAATTGTAAATATAACTAGTCTCGAAGAAACTAAGATATTAAAAAGGATATAGAGGAATTTAACAAAGATTTGTGGAATTAGGTTTAGTGAGCAAAGTTCATTAAAACAATACAATATATTGTCTAAAATGTTAATTTTATATAAAAGGTACTTATAATGAGAAAAAATCAATTGGTGAACGAGTAAATGGAATGTTTAATTCTCCAGAGTTTGCAATAGCATATGGTGACAGGCTGTATGTGTGTGATATGGGAAATTTGAGAATTTGTATAGTAGATTTGAATACAAATGAGGTAAAGAATTATCTTAAATTTAATGAGCACACGTGGGAATATTATCAGATTGATGGAAAAGAAATTGTTAGGTTAGATTCAGAAATTTATATTTTAGATTAAGGCAGCATTATTATAAGTCTATATTATACTGTTGAAATTTATGAAAACTATAATCGACAACATAAAAAGGGAGACGATATTGTGAATTATAAAGTTGTTTATTTTACAAGAACGGGTAATAGCAAGAGGGTAGCTGAAAAGATAGCTAATGAACTTTCTTGTGATACTATACAAATCACAGATGATATGAATTGGAAGGGTATATTAGGATTTATAAAAGGCGGATATTATGCTTCAAAGAACAAGCATGTTGATATAGAAATTCATGGGAATTTAAATATTGCTGATGAATTTATTGTTGTTACCCCATTATGGGCTGGAAGGGAAGTCCCTGCAATTAAAACTTTTTTAAAAACCATTGCATTAGATAAGATTTATTTAGTTGTAACTTCTAGTGGTAGTAATATAAAAGATCGTTCAGGGTTTAAATCAGTTAGTGATATAGTAAAAAACAAAAAGAATGAAGATGCCATTATTGATAATCTTGTAAGCAGTTTATCATAGTTTAATATTACTCGTTATAGTGATAAAAAGTGTAAATAATACATTAGAACCTTTTAGTATATATATTAAATATAGTAGGACTACATTCCTTTCAAGGTAATTTAAAGAAATGTAGTCCTATTAATGATTTATTATGTTTAAAAAAAACCAAATTTATTCAGCATACTAAATATTATATGTAAACCTGTGATATTTTAAAAAACTATCATTTTAAGAACCTTTCTTATATTTGATATTCTTTTATATCTCTATATAATGTAGCGCGGCTTATGTTTAACAATTTTGCAAATTTAACACCTGTTAATTCTCTGTTTTTCCACTTGATATAATATTTTTTAAAGTTTTTAGGTAGACTTCTAGTAGATCTACCTGCCTCAACGTCATTGTCCTTAACAGTTTTTAGTTCTTCTATAACTTTACCTTGTAGTTTTTCTTTCTCTTTACATGCTATATAAGATAACAAGCTAATGAGCATAGTTTTTATAGTAGAGTCTAATTTATTGTCTCCTGTACTTACCAAAGGGGTATCAAGTATTTTCACTTTTATGTTTTGCTCAAAAAAGTATTGTAGTTCCTTAGGTGTATCCATGATATTACAGTCTAGTCTATCAAGTTCTTTAATTATAAGTGTGTCTCCTTGTTTAATTATTTCTTTTAATGCTTTATACTGTGGTCTTTCAAAATTTTTACTATTTGCTATATCTTCGAAAGTAGCTGTATATTCAATGTTATTATATACAGAATATTGTTTTAGAGCTTCATGTTGCTTATCTGCGTTTTGCTCTTTGGTGTTAGCTCTTATATATGCATATATATTATTCATCTTTACAACTCCCATGAATTATTTACCCTGGACTTATTGTAATGTGTATCATAAAACATATCAAACTACATGAAACACTTTTACAACCTATTAGGTTGGTTTATATAGTTTATTATCTTTCTTTATCCATGTATCATATAACTGTAGTTTTTTGATGAAATAAATGTCGTGGCCACCCTTAAATGAGTTAATATATTGCTGTAAAACGGGATATTACATGGGGAAATAGGAAAATACACTTCTTACCAATTATAGCGAAAAGTATAAAAAATATCACCTAAATAGCTAGTGCAACCATAATCAATCAATACATTTTCATTATTGTAAATTCCCCAAGAGCTTGTAGAAATTATATCTTCAGCATCGAGCATAAAATTTTGTGCTAATTTGATTATATCAGCATAGGATTCTTTTTCTGGACGGATTGTTTTAAGATCTATATATTTGTTTTTTATTATACTTGAAATTGGGATTGCTCTTCTCATTATGATTCGAGTAGGTTCAAACCATACTATGTGGCATAGGTATTTTATCAAATTTGGTGTAGCATGAGTATAAACATGATTTTCTATTCTATTTTGATAGCTGCCATCATCAATTTTTGCTACTTTAATTACATAATATTTATTAATAGAATATACCTCTCTAGATATACCTTCACCTAAAAATGGATATTTTTTAGCAATTTCTTCATTACTTAGATTACATATATTTTTAAACAGATTTGTGTCATCCATAATATAAAAGCTCCTTTTAATATATGATATTTGAAAACAAAGGAATTGGTACTTACTAATTTGTATAAATGAAGGGTTAATATGTCTATATACTTTTGTAAAAAGTGATTTATGATGTTTTTTTTGCTCAATATAATAATATGTAATATTGAATAGATTTTTAATACGTTAAAGGAGAAAAAATGATTTCTGTCCAATACAGAAATCATTTTCTAACGGCTTAATACTTTATTATAGTGAATTTTATACAGCAAAAGGCACCCTTTAAAAAAGATGCCTTTGTGGTTTTAATTATAATAGTTTTAGAGTTTACCATGTGATGAGCAATTTTTAAATTAAATCATATGCCTATAGCCTTTTCCTTCTACTTCTGACGCATCAGCAATAGTTAAAAAGGCTCTATCATCAATAGTTTTAACTATTTTTTTTAATTCTGGTAATTGTGATAGAGGTATTATGCAGTAGAGTATTTTTTTCTGCTTTTTTGTGTAAGCACCTTCTCCATAAATATTAGTAACACCTCTATTTAATTGTGTCATTATTATATTTGCAATTTCCTCTTCTTTTTCAGTAATAATAAAGACCAGTTTTTTTTGACCTAATCCTTTTATTACATTGTCTAGTACAAGAGAAGTAATGAACATAGCAATTAATGTGTACAATGCAGTAGGAAGACCAAATATAAAGCTGCTGACTGAAACAATTAATAAATTCACAATAAAATTAATTTTCCCTATATTAAAATTGGTATACTTTTTTTTAATGACCATGGAAACTATATCTAAACCACCAGTTGAGCCATGGTGAGCAAACACAAGACCATAGCCAAGTCCACAAACTACACCACCATACAAACAATAAAGTAAATTATCATTTATATGTAAAATGTTAGCTACAGGATGTGTAAAAATCAAAGAAAGAGATAAAGTTACTGTACCAATAATGGAATTAATAGTAAATTTATTATTGAGCTTAAATCCACTTAATATGAATAAAGGAATATTTAGTAGTAGTATTGTATAACCAGCTTGTACTTTGAATAAATATTGAAAAATAAGAGCTATGCCAGTAGTACCACCGCTTAGGAGCTTGGAATGTATTAAAAACATATTTATTCCAATAGACCCTATGAAGCTTCCAAATATAATAAATGAAACGTCTATAAGATTATCTTTATTAAAAATTTTCATATCCATATTATTTGTCCTTTGTTTTATAAAATTTATTTTTATTTGTATTTATTGTTTTATACAACCTATTTAATATTCCTGTATAGTTTGCGTAGTTAACTGTTACATTAGGTATTGTTGATATTGGGTTCCCGTTTAACCCTCATATTTATAATTCGACAAAGTATTATTAAATCCTTTAATAAACGAATTATATAGTTCATTTATTTTAATAAATGAATGAAATATTTTTTATTTGCCACTGCTTTTTTGAAACTCTTTGCTAGATATATAACATTTTTATTAAAAACCAATAACGCATTTTTTCATAAAAAATTTAAACGAATTCCTAATCTAAACTTAGTATTCCATATTAATCAGATTTCTTGCAAAAATAAAAGGAAAATAAAAGTATGATGGGAATATGGATATATATGAGTATTTAACAAATATTGTGAATTAAATTTTCACGACATTTAGTTTATTTATATTTATTATATTAAGTGATTTTCATAGTATAATTAACAAAACATATTTAATTTTGCATATAGAACTTATAGTGCAAATAGTTTAATTAAGTAAATATTTATGTCTTAATCGTAGAACATTACAAAATGAATATTTTAAACACAATTACTGAGAATATCAAATGGACTTTTTACATTTAAACAATAATGGAGGGTAAATATGAGTAATTCAATTAAGTCTGGAATAGTAAATGACATTAATAATATTATGATTATCCCACAAAAAGCTTGTAATTACTTCCAAACGTAGTAATTATGATATAATAATATCAAAATCAGTACGTAGAGGAGGATTACTATGTTTTGCAAAAA
>NZ_JAHLEC010000088.1 GCF_018861705.1 Clostridium psychrophilum
TTGCCACATGAAGTTGACTTTTGTTCTTGCCATAATAATAACCTCCTTGCATTGAGATTATTATCTCATAAATTTAAAAACATGGGAATGTGGGTAATATTTGACGCTTACATATAACAGAATATAGTATACCAACTCCTCCGCCTAAACAAAGAAGAAACATATTTAAAATCATTAAGTTTCTAATTTAAATAATTCCTACTATTTATCCTTTTTATGCTCTGCAATCTCAAAATTACATTCTTTAAGCGGAACAATTTTTGTATTGTATTTAATCTTGTATGCATAAAAGAGTAAAACAAATATAGGAATAAGTGCATAATTTGTTATGAAATCAAACCAACTGAAGGTTGCAGCTTGGAAAACCCATATATTAGCGCCAAATATAACCGCTGTGCATAAAATCATTGCAAGCATAGGACCTAACGGAAACCACAATGCTTTGTATTTTAAATCCTCTAATTTTCTACCTTGCGCAATATATGCTTTTCTAAATCTATAGTGACAAACAGCTATACCAAGCCATGCAAAGAATGTTGTAAGACCTGATGCATTGTAAAGAATCATGTAGATCTTGCCATCTCCAATCAAGGTTGAAAAAAATGCTGAGGAAGCAACTAACGTTGTAAGAAACACAGCATTAAGTGGAACTCCACGTTTATTTACCTTTCCTAAGAATGTAGGTGCTTTTCCTTCTTTAGCCATAGCATAGAGCATACGCGATCCTGCATATATTCCAGAATTACCACAAGAAAGAACTGAAGTTAATATAACTGCATTCATAAGGGATGCTGCAATTGCAATACCAGATCTTTGGAATATAATCGTAAATGGGCTGAATGCTATATTTTCAGCACCAACCTTTAATAGGTTTGGATCTGTAAAAGGAATAAGGAATCCAATAACGGTAATTGCACCAATATAGAATATAAGGATTCTCCAGAATACTGTGTTGATTGCTTTTGGCACTTCTTTTTCAGGGTTTTCAGCCTCACCAGCTGCCAGACCAACTACCTCTGTACCTGCGAAAGAAAATCCTGCTGCAAAGAATCCAATCATGATAGCAGACATTCCACCTACGAATGGTCCACGATGACCATGACCATCATTTAAAACCCAATTTTGAAGGCCAGGTGATTTTCCACCCATAATACCAAATATCATAAGAACACCAATAACAAGAAATATAACAATCGCACAAACTTTGATACTTGCAAACCAAAATTCGCTTTCTCCAAACGTTTTTGCGGATAGTATGTTTAATAGAAGTAAAATAACAAGAAAACATACGCTCCAAATAGTAGTTCTAGTCGTTGGGAACCAAAACTTAATAATAAGCCCTGCAGCAACTAATTCAGCTGCAACAGTTATAGCCCAATTAAACCAATAATTCCAACCTAATGCAAAACCTAAAGCTGGGTCAACAAATCTTGACGCATAGGTTTCAAATGAGCCTGTGATTGGTAGCTTTGTTGCCATTTCCCCTAGTGAGGTCATTAAAAAGTAAACAACAATACCCATAATACCAAATGATGCAATTGCACCACCTGGCCCTGAAGAACTAATTGCATTTCCACTTGCAAAGAATAAGCCGGTTCCAATTGCACCACCTAGGGCAATCATTCCCATATGCCTTGGTTTTAGAGATCGTTTTAACTCGCTTTCACTTTTATTCAACACTTCATTTGTACTCATAAAAATCTCCTTCATTTATCATTTCATATTTGCTATATATTTTTACTTTAGTTGATTTTGTAAATAAGAACTTATAAGTTATCAACAAGTTCCAGCTAAAAAACTCACAACTACTAATTATACTATATTTTCTTCTATACAATCTACTGGAAATTATAGTATTGAAGATTAATTTAAGGGACAAATATGTCGTAGAGAGACTCTTTTATGATGGATTTGTAAGGAGAAAAAACGTATTGATACAATTTAGAATAAATAAGTTTTAAATAATGCGGTAAAATATAAAAATGAGGTGATATTTATGGATGAGAATAAAATGTTTGACCTATTAGAAAAAATAGATGCTGGATCTACATTTAATATTGTTAGTTTTAATTTAAAATTCAACATAAGTAGAAACTAGTCGCTTTGTTCCCTTTTTTTAGGCTGCTGTCCAGACCCCTTAGACGGTAACTTAAAGTTACCGCCTTGTTAATCAATCGTAAATTTATCATTCATCCACTATTTAAGAATAATTCGAACTAATTTGCTTTAATAGTTGAGTAAAAAACAGTACTTAAGATAATAAATCCTCCTAAGATTTCTCTTAATGTAGGTATTTCGCTTAACACAAAAGCAGTAAAAATAATGCCATAGACTGGTTCAAGACTAGAAATAATTCCTGCTGTTTGTGTTTTAATATTTTTCAAACCATTTATAAACAGTGAATGAGCAATTCCAGTAAAGACAACACCTAGTAAAACAAGTAATAATATATCCCTAAGACTAAAAATTGGTTTCTGCAAAAAGAAAAGGGGAGTTAAAACAATAGTAGATGTCAATTGCTCATAAAAAGCAATTGATATTCCGGAATATTCTTTAACATATTTTCTATTTAACATTGAAAGAATTGCATATGTAAAACTTGATACCATTCCCCATAAAAAACCTTGGGTTGAACTGTTTCCTAATTTTAAGCTTGGAACAACAAGTGCTGCTCCAAATAATGTGATAATGGCTATGACACAATTTGACATCTCTATTTTTTCTTTAAAGAAATATGGTTCAAGGAAAGTAACAAAAACAGGGAACGTCGAAAATGTAATCAAACCTGTTGCTACTGTAGACACTTGAATAGATTGAAAAAAGGTACTCCAATGTATTGCTAATATTACTCCCATTAATGATAAATATAAATAATGCTTTGGTTGCTTTAGCTTTATTTCTTTCTTAAGATAAAACATTGTAATCAGCAAAAAAATACTTGAGAAAAAAGCTCTACCAAAAACAATTATTACCGGTGGTAATGAAAGTAATTTCCCAAATAATTCTGATAATCCAAATAAAAAAACTGCTAAATGAATTTCCATTAAATTTTTATTTTTTATATTCATATATTTAACTCCTCAAAGTCAACCTAACCGTTGTCCTATAAATACTATTTTTTTTACCACATTAAATTACTACTGTGAAATAATATCTATACTTAATATACTATTAATAATAAATATTCTATATAAAAAGTTGCTCAGCTTTGATTGTAGTTTATGAAAGATGCCAGTTATTTTAAAATTACTTTATATATTCGGTAACTAAATCAGTAAAAAGGATACCTTCTAAATGATCTATTTCATGACAAAAACATTTTGCTAAATCTCCGGTACCTGTCAACATAATATTCTCTCCATTTTCATTTAAAGCTTGTACTGTTACTTTTTCAGGCCTTTTTAACTTTCCAAATACATTAGGAATACTTAAGCACCCCTCTATAACCTCTTGCTCGCCTTCATGTTTAATTATCTCTGGATTGACTAATCTTATAAGCCCTTGCCCCATATCTATTACAACTAATCTTTTTAATATTCCAACTTGTGGAGCTGCTAGCCCTGCACCATTTTCTGAATTATACATAGTATCAGCCATATCATTTAAAATTTGTCTTATTTTATCATTTACTACATCAATTGTTCTGCTTTTTTTCCTTAGTATTTCGTCATCAGAAAGTCTAATTTGTCTTAACGCCATTTAAACCACACCCCTACTTTGCTCTGCTCTAGATTTTCTTTCACTTTCCTCAAAAAGAAAAACTTCTTCAATGGAACTGTGAAAGGTTTTACAAATATCATACGCTAACCATATTGATGGCTCAAATTTCTCTGTTTCAACCGCATTAATTGCTTGTCTTGATACGCCTACAAGTTCTCCTAATTGTTCTTGTGTAAATCCAAAAGATTCACGAAATTTTTTTAATCTGTTTTTCATTAACCATCACTCCTGTAACGTTGACCTTACATTATAACTATACCATTATTTTGTTTCTATATCAAGTTAACCTTACATTTCGGTTTTAATATTATCCTTACCCTAAACACTTGTTATAAATAATCGCAAATACGCAATCTATTACTATTTTCAACTAACATATTTATTTAATATAAGTATGTTGAAACTAATATAACAAATAATGATCTTATTTTATCTAGAAAAATTGCTTATGTACATTTAAAGAAATTTTCTGATTATTATGAGTAACTTTAGCCCATATGAACCTAAGAGTGAAAATGATGATGAATTAGATAATATGACTAAATTTGAAATATTCAAAAGTCATGTGTTAAAGAATCCTTGGATTTGGATTTTATGTGTAGCTAACGTTTTTGTTTACATAGTACGTATTGGAGTAGATAACTGGGCACCATTATATGTTACAGAGCAATTACATTTTGGAATGAGCGATGCAGTAAATACAATATTTTATTTTGAAATGGGAGCACTTTTAGGTAGTCTTTCTTGGGGATACATATCTGATTTATTAAACGGAAGAAGAGCTATAGTGGCAGTATTCTGCTTAATATTAACCGCCTTTGCCGTACTAGGATATAGATATGCTACAAGTGTTACAATGGTAAACGTTTCATTGTTTGCTCTTGGTTCATTAATATTTGGACCTCAACTATTAATAGGGATATCACTGGTAGGTTTCGCGCCCAAGAAGTCTATTGCAGTAGTTAATGGTTTGAGCGGTACTTTTGGATATTTATTTGGAGACTCTACAGCTAAGGTTGTATTAGCAAAAATAGCAGACCCTAAATCCGCAGGTATATCTGTTGGCAGTCTACATCTTCATGGATGGAATGATGTATTTGTAGTATTCTATGGTGCTCTTATTATAGGATTTTTACTTCTATTAGTTGTTGCTTATGGGGAAGAGATGAAAATAAGAAATGAGATAAAAGAAGAAAAATTAGTAGCATAGTTTAATAAAGGCACATATTTATAGTAGAGTTAGTAAAGAACTGATTGTACTTGTATAAATGAAATTCAAAAAGGGATATCCTAAATTAGGATATTCCTTAAATTATTTTATGCTTTAATCCAATCAATTCCATATTCATTCAAACTATTACTCCATTCATTAGGGGCTTCAACATCAGAAACTATAACATTAACATTCTCAATATCTTCTATTTTATAAAAATTTCTTACTCCAATTTTAGAATGATCAGCAACTATTATAACTTCCTTTGAATTTTCCATTATCATTTTTGATAAGTTAGCTTCATTAACATCATAGCCAGTTATTCCATTTTGCAAACTTACTCCCCCAACTCCTATGAATGCCTTATCCACATAAAAATTTTTTAAAACATTTTCACTAATAGGTCCGACGCATGATAATTGATCAGCATTTATTTCTCCACCTAGAAAAATTATTATGCCATCAAAAACTCCTTTATTTTTAAGATCTATTAATATATTAAGCCCAGCTACTGTGTTTAGTAAAATTGTTAGATTTTTCTTATCTTTTATATAATAAAGTATTTCACAAGTTGTGGTTCCCGTATCTATAGTTATTATATCATTATCTTTTATTAAGCTTGCTGCTTTACATCCTATTCTTTGTTTTTCTTCTCGATATACATTTCTTTTTTGAATATGAGAAGGTTCTTGCCTATCAAACGAAATTTTTATTGCTCCACCATGAATTCTCTTTAATTTGTATTCACTCTCCAAGGCGTCTAAATCGCGCCTAATAGTCTCTGTAGTAACTCCAATTTTTTTTGCAAGTTGAGTAACTGATACTTTCTCATAATTATCTAATTCATACAATATACGACTTTTTCTTTCATCCAATAAAACTGTCAATTTAATCACCTTTACCCAATATTTATTCCTTCACATCTTTATTATAACATCTAATTGATTTCTAACTCTATTTATCTTTTGAGTTAATAATATGTATTATTTTAATCCTATAAACTTTTCCTTAATCATTTTTTTACTAGGGGCTATACCTAATATTCTACAAATGGTTGGAGAAATCAATAATTGACTTATTTCATAACAATCAGTATTAGCAAATTGTTCTCCTATTAACCACATTGGAACATGTCTTTCATCATCTTCTATTCCTCCATGGTTATAATCAGAATTCATGCCATGATCTGCAGTAACTATAATCTGATATCCTTGTTTCATCCATGTTAGAACATAATTTGATAATATACTATCAACCTCTAATGCTTTTTTCCTATATTCCTTAGATTCACTTGAATATAAATGACCAAATAAATCGATATTCATAGAATGTATAAATAAAAAGTCTGGATCATAAGTTTTTCTAATATACTCACCATCTAAAAACAAATGACTATCTGGATAAGCGTCATCAAAATAAAACATACCATTTTGAATATTCTTTGTATCATCATTTTGAATTCTATCTTCCATATAATTGAATGGGGATTTGTTATAAAGCTCACTTACCCAATAGTATGCAGCTGCACCGGTCTTGAGTTCTGCCTTTCGCGCTATACTAAATATGCTCTCTTCCTTAGATCTTATATTTATACTATTGTTAGTAATACCATGTTCTATTGGGTTTGTTCCGGTTAGTATAGTCTCATATAGTGGTCTAGACAAACTTGGAAGTGCAGATACTACCTTGTAAAATTGAGCTTTTTTCATTTCTACAAGGTAATTCATAAATCCCATCCTTGATTTACCTGTCTCATAATTTAAACCATCTAGCAATACCAATATAACCTTATTCATTGTGGCCTCCTTGTATAAAATAATTTTGTTATGATCCCAATCTATCTTTAGAGTACTTCTATACTGTTTATGCTGTAAGAAATATACATTGATTTTTAGGTACAAATATATTTACTTTGTCTCCTAATTTTATATCATAAATATCATTGTTAATAACATCTATATTCATAATAAGATTGTCTTTTCTAGTTTCATATCTTATTACACTTCCTATTATTGAAACGTCCGTTACTTCACAATTTTTTAAATTATATTCTACATCATCTGCAAGTTCTTCTTTAGTTATTTGTATTATTTCAGGCCTTATTGCAATTTCTTTACTTTTTATATCTTTCTTAAAATTTTGCTGAAAAATATCTTTACCTAGCACGTTATAATTACCTATAAACCTTGCAATAAATGAAGTTTTAGGATTATTATATATTTCTTTAGGTTTTCCACTTTGCTCTATGATACCATTATTCATTACATACACTTTATCAGAAATAATCATTGCTTCTTCTTGATCGTGGGTTACAAATACACTCGTTATATCCAATTCTCTTTGAATTTTTTTGATTTGTATTTGTAAATTCCGTCTTATCTTTCTATCTAATGCACTAAGTGGTTCATCAAAAAGTAATATTTTAGGCTCTAATATTATGGAACGTGCTAAAGCAACACGTTGCTGCTGACCACCTGAGAGATCATGAGTATATGAATACATTTTATCTTGCATTTCAACTAAATTTAAAACTTCTTTAACTTTTTTATCTATATCATTTTTATTCATTTTTCTTAGTTTTAGACCAAAAGCTATATTATCATAAACATTCATATTAGGGAAAAGAACATATTGTTGAAATACCATTCCTACATCTCTTTTTCTTGGCTCTTTGCTAGTGATATCTTCTCCATCAACTATAATGGAGCCAGCATCTATGCTCTCAAGCCCTGCGATACTTTTAAGAAGAGTACTTTTACCACTTCCACTAGGACCAAGTAGCGTAACTAATTGCCCTTTTTCAATACTTAATGAAGTTTTCTTTAATACCAATAAATCTCCAAAACTCTTTTCAACATCATTTATAACTAAATAACTCATTTTATTTCACCTCTACTTTTGTAATTTTTGTGTTTGTATTCCTTTGCTTAAATCATCATCTTCGATGCTGAACATCTTCACAGAAGATGCATTGACGACTTCAGAAGGAAATTTATATTCCCACTAAAAGTTTGTCTTTGTTACAGTATCCATACTTGCTTAATGAATATGTTGACCTTCCTTCTGAAATGTCGTTATTTTTAATCCAATATAAGATATTACGAGGATTATTGAAAAATATGTTGTAACCAATGCACTGGAAATATGACCGGATTCCCTAAGCATTTTATATAGCATTATTTGTATTGTTTCATAACGTCCCCCAATAAGAAGATTAATCAATGTAAATTCACCAAACAGTGTTGAAAATGATAATAAAACGGAAACCTTTATTCCGGGCATTATATTTGCAATAATCACTTTTGTAAAGGCTTGTATCTTTGTTGCCCCTAATAGCTCACAAGCTTCAACTAACTGTTTAACATCTATATTTCTTAAACTATTTCTAATTCCCTGATACATAAAGGGTAGTATAAATACCGAATATGCAAATATAAGCAGCCATACTGAATTACCAAGAGTACTGGAAAACAATTTAATTAATGCAATTGCAAGCACTACTCCTGGAATTATATATGGTAATATTACTATAGTCTGTAATACCTTTTCATATTTTGGTAAATACACAGTTACTACAAAAATTGCTAGAAGTAGTATTACCAAACTAATTATTACTGGAACTATAGACACAAACAGTGAACGTCCCATAGCATTCCAAAATCTAACATCACTAAATAAACTTTTATACCAGTTTAGAGTATATGATGGAGGTAATATTGTCTTGTACCATTCACTTGCTATAGAATATACAAAGGTTGCCATTATGGGAAGTAAAAGATATGTCATAAGTATCCATATTATTGCTTTGTGCAACCACATTTTCTTTTTCATTATATTATCCTCTCTTAATGTATTTGCTCATTTTTTCATTTATCATCATCATACTTATTGTAGTTATTCCAAGTATTACTGCTAATGCACTAGCAAGCTCAGGTCGCGGCATTATATCACCAACTACTAAAGAACCAATTCTTATAGTCAATAGATTATAATTTCTTCCTACTAAAGCATAAGCTGTTGCATAAGCACCCATAGCATTTGCAAATAAAATGCTTAAAGTTCCTACTATACTTGGAAGTAATACTGGTATGCCGATTTTAGTCCAAAACTTAAATGAATTTGCCCCAAGTAACATTGCTGATTGTCT
This sequence comes from Clostridium psychrophilum, assembly GCF_018861705.1. Classification (GTDB taxonomy): domain Bacteria; phylum Bacillota; class Clostridia; order Clostridiales; family Clostridiaceae; genus Clostridium_AD; species Clostridium_AD psychrophilum. The sequence goes on from NZ_JAHLEC010000088.1 coordinate 9,081, forward strand.
CCACTCTTTTTTTATACCTAAAAATGATGGATATAAAATCATTATAGCGAGAGGTATTTGAAAATATACATAGGTTATAATAAGTCCTACCCATGAATAAATATTAAAATTACTTAACGAATTTAATCCAAAATGTTTAAATAATAGAACAAATATACCAGTGTTTCCAAGAAGCAGAATGTATCCAAAAGCTAAAGGAACGCCTGTATAATTTGAAGTCATATTTAAAATTGTAATAATACTATTTTGTACTTTTTCACTAAAATTAGAAATGGAATAAGCACATATTAAAGCAATTACAAGTCCAATTAAACTTGAAATTAAAGATATTCCAATACTATTGGTTATTGCTTTTAGATAAAACATATTAGTAAGTGATGTTTTATAGTTTTCTAAAGTAAAACCACCACTTCCACTCTTAAAGCTATCTATAATCATTAGAATACTTGGCAATAACAAGAATAATAAAGTTATTACCACAAAAGGTACTAATGCTTGAACTATAAATAATAATGATTTTTTATTTTTTAACATTTATGCACCTTCCTTTATAAATGAATTCATAGCTATATTACTAAGGCAATAGGAACTTTAACTCCCATTGCCTAAAAATTTAATTATTTAATGTTAGCTAGAACTTGTTCTTGCCATAACTGAGGAAGAGTTTTAACTGTTTTCCCCCATGTTTTATCATTTATTGAGCTAACATTTTTATATTGATTATTTGGTAATAACTTAGCTTTAACATCATCTGGAAGCTTTACATCTTCTCTTACTGGTTTAGCAAATCCTTTTGCTAAATTAATTTGTCCTTCATTACTAAATATATATTCACGAGTAATCATTGCAGCATAAGGATGAAGCGCATATTTATTTATTATAGTTGAATATCCTGTACGTATACTCCCTTCACTTGGAATACATACATCAAATCTTTTTGGATCAATCTTTTCTTTAAAACCTAATGCATTAAAATCCCAAACAAGAGTAACCTGAACTTCTCCTTTTTCAACACTTGCTAAATCATTTTTGTTAACTACTAATCTGCCTTGCTTTGCAAGTTTTGCAAAGAAATCAAGACCTGGCTGAATATTAGATTCATCTCCTCCAAAAGCTTTAGCAGCAGCTAAAACAGCGGATTGTGATTGAGTAGCAGACGCAGCATCATCAATAGTTACTTTATAATCACCATTTAAAATATCTTTGAAAGATTTTGGAGGATTTTTAACTAAATCTTTATTTGTTAAAATTGACATTGTTCCTGTATAAGCTACCATCCAGTTACCTTCTTTATCCTTTGCCCAAGCAGGTACACTTCCCCAATGTGAAGTCTTATATGGCAACGTCAACCCTTTTTGAGCAGCTACTGGAGCAAAAGCCACACCTATATCCCCAATGTCAGTTGTGGGATTTTTCTTTTCAGCTTCAAATTTTGCAATCTCTTCAGCACTTGATAAATCTGTATCTGAATGGTTAATTGAATATTTCACTTTTAAATCATTCCATGTACCCTTCCAGTTTGCCCAGCTATCAGGCATACCAACACTTACAACCTTTCCTTCTTTTTTAGCTAGTTTAGTTAATTCTGCTACGGTAATATTTTGTTTTACTGTTTTATTTTGTTCTGCCTTCTTTCCACAACCAGCCAATGAAGTGGTTACAATAATAGATGCGAGAATTACTGTTAAAAGTTTTTTTGAATTCATAATAACGCCTCCTAATATCTAATTTTAATTATATTTTTATAAAATTTAATTTTCTGTTTTTAAATGTTGTAATCTCTTTAAATCCAATTTCTTTTAGTTGCATTATTGCTTTATCGAAATCCGCACACAAATCTTTAACAACATGTGCATCTGATCCTATTGTAATGATTTTTCCACCCAGTTCAAGATACCTTTTTAATATTTCTCTACTTGGATGCATAGAATTTAGCTTATACCTTAACCCTGAGGTATTAAGCTCAATACCTTTTCCCTTGTTTATTATCATTGATAGTATTTCATCCAAGATATTTTTATAATCATCATATCTTATTGTTTTATTTGCAAAATCACCATATCTATTTATAAAATCTAAATGTCCAACTACATCAAAATTATCAAAGTTGTTTAGAGTATATTTAAGACATTCAAAATATGCTCTGTAACCTTCCTGTTGAGTTCTACCTTTAAACAAATCACCCTTATCTAGAGCTGCTCCATTCCAAGCGTGTATCGAACATATTACAAAATCAAAGTCATAGGAGTTTAATAATTTATTTATACTTTCATTTAAACCTGGCTGATAACCCACTTCAATTCCCATTAAAATATCCATCTCTTTATATTTAATTCTAAGTTTTTCCAGAACCTTTATGTACTTTTTATAATCTACTTCAAAATTTATATCCTTACTTGGATAATCAAAATCCATATGGTCCGTAAACATTACTTCCTTTAATCCAAGTTCCTTAGCTTTATTAATTATAACTTCCATTGGTGTATCACAATCACCTGAAAATTCTGTATGAACATGATGATCCGTTATATTCATTTATAACCTCCTCTTAATCAACTTACAATTACATTATAATAAGCCATTGTTAAATTAGCATTAAGCAAATGTTTGTTTTCTGTTAAAATCTTGTTTTTAGTGTTGTTTTACAACTTAATCCAAATACAAAAGCAACATTCAATATTTTCAAAAAAAATAAAGAAATGAATAAAGAAGTAAATTTGCTTCTCTAGACATTTCTTTAAAATTATTTTTATACCTTAACTTTTATAATCTTACACATCCATTTTTTAATAGTTTTCTGTAAATAACTCAAAATATGCTTTTGGATGATCACATGCCGGGCAAACTTTTGGTGCAGAAATACCATCAAATATAAAACCACAATTATTACATTTCCATAAAGTATTTTCACTTTTTATAAATACAGTACCGTCCTCAACGTTTTTTGCTAGTTTTCTGTATCTATTCTCATGTCTTTTCTCAACTTCAGAAATTTTTCTATATGCATTTGCAATGTCAGAAAAACCTTCCTCTTCTGCAACATCTGCAAAATGAGGATATAAAGTTGTCCACTCTTCATTCTCTCCTGCGGCGGCTGCTAATAAATTTCCTTTTGTATCTCCTAAGAAAATAGGATACCCTGCATCCTTAATTACAACTGCCTCACCATTTAATTCACTATTTGCTAAAAATTTAAAAAACCTTTCTGCATGTTCTTTTTCATTACCTGCTGTTTCAGTAAATATGTTTTGAATCTGCACATAACCTTCTTTTTTAGCTACTGAAGCATAATAGGTGTATCTATTTCTTGCTTGAGATTCTCCTGCAAATGATTTTAAAAGATTTTCGGCAGTTTTTGTTTCCTTTAAATTTTTCAATTTTTATCCTCCTTATCATTTACATATTCTTTTATTTTAATTTGACCAAATAACGTTACTTACCAAAATCAATATTTTATGCTTTCCATAATCCATGAAGATTACAATATTCTCGTACAGTTAAAACTTTCTCATCTAGAATAAATAGAGCTTCAGGTTTATCTCCAGGTTTTAAATATTTTCTGTATACTTTATTTTCAGTTTGAATTTCTATCCATTCAATATAATGTGCATCTACCATTGGGTGTTCAACTGCTCCAACTTTAACAAGAACTCCACCTTCAACCGCTTCAACAACTGGAACATGTTTTTCTTTTGCAGCATCCACAGTATTTTCAACTTGTAATGTCATTGGTTGTCCACAACAAACTAAAATACCACCACTTGCATGTACAACCTCTACGATATTACCACAAATTCCACATTTATATATCTCTTTAATCTCAGTCATAATTAACCTCCAAATTTTTATTTTTTACTTATTAAACCTTGATATTATTTACCCCTGCTAACTAATCATTGTTATTATCATATACAAAGTTGCATGGGCTTCCTTCACAATTTAATACCTCTTCATCATTTTCGCCAATATAAATATCATTATTAATTGTATCATTTTCTTTTGATGTTCCTAATAATTTTTCAATATCCGAAGACATAGATTCCGGTTCAGTAGTTGGTTCATATCTGTAAGCTATGTTGCCTTCCCTATCAATAATGAATTTTGTGAAATTCCATTTTATTGAATTGCCTTCTAAAAATTGAGGAAAGTTTTTCTGGAGCATGTCATTAAGTTTTTTCTCATTAGATAGGTTCAAATTAAATCCTTTGAAAGTTGCTTTTTCTGTAAGATATTTGAAAATTGGATTAGTATTTTCCCCACGTACATCACTCTTCTCGAACAAAGGGAAACTCACTCCATAATTAATTAAACAGAAATTCTTTATTTCATTGTTTTCACCTGGTTCCTGACCTGCAAATTGATTGCTGGGGAATCCAAGTATTACTAGACCCCTATTATTGTATTGTTTATATAGTTTCTCCAACCCTTCATACTGTGGCGTAAATCCACACTTACTTGCCGTATTAACTATAACTAATACTTTTCCCTTGTACTGCTCTAGAGATACTTCTTCACCATCTATTGTAATTGCTTTAAAATCATAAATTGACATTTATTATCCCTCCATTTTATATGTTTTTATAAATATAAAAATACTATAACTTCCTGTCTCTTGAAAATATATGCCCATTAATGTACTCTTATTTCAACACTCTTTAACAAATAACTTTTAGATTTTATTAGTTTTAAATTCAATCTTTTGTTTAACAATAAATATTTTGTAATAATATTTATTGTTTACTTGTTTGTAAAAATATCATAACACAAAAAAAGATAAATTACAATAAAACTTTGAATTTATTAATTCTTTTATGATCGAATTGTGATAATGTCCTATTATACCGAATTTGATTATGTCCCAAAAAGAATATAGTATAATAAAACCTCATGACTAAGAAATGAGGTGGACAAAATCAGAAAG
>NZ_JAHLEC010000089.1 GCF_018861705.1 Clostridium psychrophilum
ACAAATAAAGCAACATTAAATTTCTTCAGGATACATTTTCACTTTTCAACCCACATTCTAAATCCTAATATTTCCATTATTGTTTTTTCATAAGTTAGTTAACACTATCATATTTTGTATAGAAATTATAAACATAATTTTAATGGTCAAATGGTCTGACCAATTTATACGTTTATAATAACACACTATTTAGAATATTTCTATGATTGTTAAAAAGTTAACTTTGTTTAATTGCTTCGTAAAAAATAAAAATGAGAGCACTATTATTACCCTCATATTAAGTTCACCTAAAATTTTATATTGCTTTGTTTTTTTTTTCAATTTTATACTTATTTGCAAAATCTAAATGTTCTCGCATTGCCTTCCTTGCAGCTATAGAGCTATGTTGCTCTATAGCTAAATAAATCGCATTATGTTGAGAAAAAAGTATTTTCTTATTTCCTTCGTGAACTATTATTAATTTTCTTGCATCAACAATAAAATGATCTACAAGCGTAGAAACAGTTTTAAGAATGTTAAATATTAAAATATTTCCGGAACATTCTGCAATCTTATAATGAAACTCTTTGTCTATATCAGCAGTAATAGCCTCCTCTTCGCCCTCAGACTTCATGAATCTTTCAGTGATTTCTCTTAATTCATCCAATTGCACACTAGTTATTCTCTTTGAAGCGAGACCTGAAGCCTCCACTTCCATAATTTTTCTAAGCTCCCATATCTCTTCTTTATTGCTTCCCTCTAACATAAACATAATCGATAGTGGCTCAAATAAATTGTCTTGAAAACTTGCTTTTATATAGCTGCCTTCTCCTTGTTTGCACTCAATTAAACCAATAACTTCTAATGCTCTGAGTGCTTCACGAATGGAGGCTCTACTCACCTGTAATTGTTGTACTAAATTTCTCTCTGATGGAAGTTTATCTCCTTTTTTAAGGGTACCTTCATCAATCATACTCCTTATTTGCTTTATTACCTGTTCATAAACTTTTGTGCTCTTTATTGGACTAAACATTTTATGCACCCTGGATACTTATCCAAACACTTAAATGTTAAGTTTACAAGTCTACCCATTATGTGTTTCCTCCCTCTAATATTCAAATACCTTTCATTATATATATTATAACATAATAATTACAAACCTATATTCATAATTACATTTGTATATTAAAACAATTATAAAAAATCCCAGTGAATTTTTCAACAGAAATATCATAACTATTAAAACATAAATTTATAAATATACTAAATATGTCTAAATATTGATAATATTTTCACATTATAAACGTTGTTGTTTTGCTTTATAATAAATAAAATATAAAATATTATGCTGATTAATATTAAAAAACCTATAAGCTTATAAAAGTTTATAGGTTTTACGTTCTTTTTGCACCATTATTTTACAGTTTAAATTTTTGGACCATACCATTTAATTTTTCAGCAAGTATCGCTTGGCTTTGAGATGCTTTCGTTATTTCGCTAATTGCCATAACCGATTCATTAACACTTGTGAGTATTTCTTCTGAGCTAGCAACTGATTCCTCCGCTGTAGCCGAAACATTTTCAATTGCCTTTTTAATCTCAGATACAGTCTCATTTACTATATTCATTGAACCTCCAATGTTTGAGGACATCTTATTAAAAACTACAGCATCCTCATTATACTGCTTACTTATATCTACCAGTAATACATAATCTGGTTTAACTTTATTAACCATGAAACTCAATACATCTTTAGCATTTGTTGAAAGATTTTGGAATGCTTTTTCAACTTTCTCAGTTACTTCTTGAATTCTTTTAACTGCCACTTCTGACTCTTCAGCTAATTTTCTAACTTCGTCAGCAACTACGGCAAACCCCTTGCCCTGTTCTCCTGCTCTCGCCGCTTCAATCGCAGCATTAAGTGCAAGAAGATTTGTCTGACTTGCTATATCTCCTATTTCCTCTGCCATTATCTTAACTTCACTTACAACCATCCCTTCATCAATTGCCTTTAATATTTTTTCTCGCTTCTCAGCATATAGTTTATTAGTATTATTGAGATTATCTTCAGCACCGCTTCTAATCTTAATTGTTTTTACTTCTATGTCATTTGAAAGTTTATTTCCATCATTTGCTCTACCAGTAACTTCAGCCACATTCTCTGCAATACTCTCTGTAGTAGCATTTACCTCTTGTGTTGTAGCACTTAACTGTTCTGCCCCCATTGATACCTGTTTTACTGATTCATTAACGAGTTCCATTTTTGATGATATTTCTTCTGTAGTAGCAGATAGTTCCTCACTGGTTGCACTAATATCTGTTGCACTTTCTGAAATTTCGCCAATTAACATTTTTAAATTTCTTACAGCTTTATTTATTGAGCTTGCTAACATTCCAATCTCACTTTTATTATTAATATCTACGGTTTTTGATAAATCGTTCTCAGAAAGAGAATCTGCTACTAGCACTACTTTCTTTATCTGTCTTGAAATTGATATTGCTATTATTAAACCTAGAGTAATTGCAAGAAATAATCCTAGAACTGTTATTACTAAAATTTTAGTTGATGCACTATTAAATGATGATTGGCTATTATCATAATCAACTTTTGCCATGCTTTTAGTTAAATCTAGCTCTTTCTGTAGCGATATGAGCATCGATACTCTGCTTTTTGCAAGACTCAAAATAAGTGCATTTGCTTTTTTGTAATCACCGACATCAGCTTGTTTAATTAATTCATTATAACCCGTACTATAATTCTGGAGTAATCTTTCAAATTCTGTGAATTGTTGCCTATCTAAATTGGTTGTAATAGTAGTTTTATAACTTATTATAAGACTCTTATTGATGGCTTCAAGACCTGCAATATCACCTTTGTTTTTTAGTAAATCACCTTTATTTATAGGATCAGCAACCAACAATAAATCTCCTCTAATTTCTAATAGATTTGCCTTTATATTTACAACATCTTCAACACCCTTCAAATCAAGATTATAAATGTTTTTAAGATTTCCATCTATTTTGTTCATGTTAGACAGTCCTATAAACCCAACTACCCCTATAAATAATGCTACCAGTACAAAAGACGAGACTAGTTTTTGAACCATTTTTAAGTCATTTAAACATTTCATTAATCATCACTCCCCAACCTAAATTTTACTTTTGTTATAAAATTACTAACTTTTGATGCTATGTTAATTTATAATTCATAAATTACTAAGTTTTTTTATCATCTTAATATAATCGTTAATTTTAATTATAACTTTAACATAATTTAATCTCTTAGATGTGTTAAGGCCTGATACTAAGTTTATAGTATCAGGCCTTATTTTATATTTAAACGATATTTGTTCATCCATTAATATTTTAAAACTTAAGTTAAATCTACATTAATACTCTAATGAAAGTATAAAATTTGTTATTACATAAATCCCATTGAAAATAGCTTTCTCAGAGGCATCAAAGCTTGGAGAGTGAAGGAAGTGGATACCTTTTTTATTATCTTTTATACCTAGTCTAAAGTGCACTGAGGGAACCTTTTGTGAAAAAAATGCAAAGTCATCTGATGTAAATGATTTTTCTAATGGTGAAACATTATTTTCGCCTATAAGTTTTTTTGTAGTATCAATAAAACTATTAGTTAGTTTTTCATCACTAATTAAAGGAGGATATTGAAAATCATAATTTAACTCAACCTTGCAACCATATTTTTCTGCACATAACCTGGAATTCTTTAATATATCTTCATATAACTTATTGCGAAGTTCATTATTGAAGGTTCTAACAGTACCTAAAACATCACATTCTTCTGCTATTACATTATTAGCATTTCCACATTTAATAGATGCAAAAGTGATTACATGTGAATCCAGCGGGTTATTTTCTATTTTTGATTGTATATTAGTGCTTTGAATAAATTCCATAGCTGGATACATTGGATTCTTACATAAATGTGGAGTAGCAGCATGTCCACCCTTACCTGTGAATTTCACATGGAAATCATCTACTGATGCCATTGATGCTTCACTTGCAACTTCTAATGTACCAACTGGTACATTAGGCCACACATGAAATCCAATCATACAATTAACTTTTGGATTCGTTAGTACGCCAGCCTTTATCATTAGATCCGCTCCACCTGTAGTTTCTTCACCTGGTTCAAAAATGAATTTTACCGTTTTATTAAAGCCTATTTTTTTAAGTATAAATGCAGTTCCTAAAACAATTGCCATGTGATAATCATGACCGCAAGCATGAGAAACTCCCTTTACAGGCAATGCATCCATATCAGCCCTAACCGCAATGCAATTATCACCAATGTTTAGAGTTGCAACCACTCCAGTGTTTACAATTTTCTGAGCATCTATATTTATATTTTTTAAAAAATTAACGATGATATCTTGAGTCTTATACTCTTTAAATGCTAACTCAGCATTAGCATTTAATTTTATCCTCAGTTCTTTTATAATACCAACATTTTCCTTTATAAGTTCTTTAATATCCAAATTATCACCGCCTATATTGTAACCCTAATTCTTAGATTTTAGATATTACTGCTTCAAGAATATCTAATGCTTCATCAATATCAGGCTTTGTAACATTAAGAGGAGGAAGTAATCTTACCACATTATTTCCAGCTGCAATCACGAGCAATTTCTTATCAAAGCATAATTTACAAAATTTCTTTGTATCAGTTTTTAGTTTTATTCCAATTAATAACCCTATACCTTTTATTTCATCTATAACACCATATTTTTCTTTTATATTAAGTAATCTTGCCTTTATATAAGCGCTTTTTTCATCAACTTTATCTATAATTCCACCATCTACAAGCTGCGTTAAAACTGCAACGCCAACCGCACATGCAAGTGGATTTCCTCCAAATGTACTTCCATGGTCACCTGGCACAAAAGCAGTTGAAGCTTTTTTATTAGTAATAGTTGCCCCAATTGGAAAACCACCACCAAGAGCCTTAGCAATACCTACTACATCAGGAATAACAGAAAATTTTTTATAAGCAAAAAGACTTCCAAGACGTCCCATTCCGCATTGTACTTCATCAAAAATTAATAGAGCATCATATTTATCACACAACTCTCTTGCTGCTTTTAAGAACTCTATTGTTGCGATATTTATTCCGCCCTCTCCTTGAATTGGTTCTATTATTACAGCACATACCTTGTCATTAACATTCTTTTTTAAATCTTCTACATCATTAAATTGTACCTTTTGTGTTCCTCCAATTAGTGGGCGGAAATCCTTTTGATATTTTTCCTGACCAGTAACTGATAACGAACCCATAGTTCTACCATGAAAAGATTCATCCATATATATAAGTACGTTTTTATCTTTAGTTGTACTTAATGATCCATATTTTCTCGCTATCTTAAGTGCTGACTCTATAGCTTCTGTACCACTATTACAAAAGAATACTTTATCATGATCACAGTTTTCTATTAATTTTTTTGCAAGTAACTTGTGAGGAGTATTCCAATAATAATTAGAACTCTGCATAAGCTTACTACTTTGAGTAGTTATTGCCTTTATAATCGCAGGATTACTATGTCCAAGACAATTTACTGCAACTCCTGAGACGAAATCCACATATTCATTACCCTCTGTGTCATAGATTTTACATCCAAGTCCCTTTTCAAATGTAACATCGTACCTTCCGTAAGTGTTCATTATATTATTTTCTTCCATTAAATTGCTCCTTTCGCTGTTATAATTTTAGTTCCACTATCCTTAATTATATTTAATAATAAGCCGTGTTTTTTTCTTCCATCGACTAAATGAACATTCTTAGCTCCCTTATTTATTGCAGCAACGCAACACTCAAGCTTTGGAATCATTCCACCATAAATCATACCCTTACTTATAAATTCTTTAGTTTGAGCAACTGTTATTGACGATAAAAGAGTTGTTGGATCCGTTATATCTGTATATACACCATCTATATCTGTCATAATTAACAGCTTTTCAGCTTTAAGTACTCCACTAATAGCTGCCGCTGCATAATCTGCATTTATATTATAACTATTTCCTTCACATCCTACGCCTACAGGAGATATAACTGGGATATACTTGCTCTTTAGCAAGGTAAGTAATACCTTTGTATTAATCTTTGCTACCTCTCCAACGAAACCTATATCAATTTTTTTGTTATCATCATAAATGTACTTCTTTTTAGCTTGAATTAAATTACTGTCTCTACCACTTATACCTATAGCATTTAACCCTCTAAGACTTAAGATTGAAGATAATCTTTTATTAACATTGCCTGAGAGTACCATCTCTACTATTTCCATAGTATCTTTATTTGTAACTCTCAGTCCATTTATAAACTTGTTTTCACCGCCAGTTTTCTTTACCCATTTGCTAATCAAAGGGCCTCCACCATGTACTATAACAACTTTTATGCCGGCACTTGTCATAAGTTCTATATCGTCTACAAAAGCTTCCTTAGCTGCATCATTGCTCATTATACTTCCGCCATATTTTATAACAAAGGTTTTACCCTCGTATTTATTCATTTGCAAAAAATCTTTTTTGTTTGTGCCATTATTTAATATATTCATTGTAGCCTCCAAGCCAATAATAAAGTTTTATTAATTGTACAACTATTTGTTTGAATGTACAACCTTTTGAATAATTATACATCATTATGAATAAATATTCAATATGATATTGATTTATTTTTATTTTTATTGTATAATACTTTTTATTAACAAAAATTGAAGGCAAGGTGATACGATATGATAAAAGCAGGTATAATAGGTGCTACTGGCTATGCTGGTGAACAACTGGCATGGTTTTTATACAAGCATCCAAATGTTAATGTAGAATTTTATGCTTCACATAATTATGCAGGAATTAAGTATAATGAGCTTTATAATAACTTCTATGGTTATATAGAAGATGTTTGTGTCAGTATGGAAACCGCTATAAGTAAATTATCTAGTATAAATGTTCTTTTTACTGCTATGCCTCATGGGAAAACTTTTAAAATAGCGCAGAAAGCACTATTCCTTGGTGTAAAAGTAATAGATTTAGGTGCTGATTTTAGATTAAAATCTAAAGATGAATATGAAGAATGGTATAAAGTGAAACATGAATGTGCAAACCTTCTACCAATGGCTGTTTATGGCCTCACTGAATTAAATAGAGAAGATATAAAAGGTTGCAGCCTCTTAGCTAACCCAGGTTGTTACCCTACCGCTACTATTTTAGGTCTTACTCCACTTTTAAAAAACAATTTGATACAGCCAAATTCTATAATTGTTGATGCAAAATCAGGTGTATCTGGAGCTGGTAGATCAGCAAATATTGCATCACTTTTTACAGAATGCAACGAATCAATTAAAGCTTATGCTGTTGCTAGTCATCGACACACTCCAGAGATTGAACAAGAACTTAGTAAAGCCTCAAAGGACAATAATATTAAGATATGTTTTACTCCACATTTAGTACCTATGAATCGTGGAATATTATCAACTTGTTATAGTTCTCTTGCTGTAGACATATCGACTAGTGAACTTATATCTTTATATAGAGATTTTTACAAAGATGATTGTTTTGTAAAGATTCTTGATGGTTTACCTGAAACCAGATGGGTAAGAGGCTCTAATTTATGTCATATTGGAATAAAGGTAGATAAACGTACAAATAGAGTAATAGTAATATCTGCTATTGATAATTTAATTAAAGGTGCTGCAGGTCAAGCTGTACAAAACATGAATATTATGTTTGGGATTGAGGAAACTACAGGACTGGATATTATTTCTATGGCACCTTAACACTATAAACTTGTAATCGCTATTAAATATATTGTCAATTTAATCGTAATTATAAAAATATGATAATGGGGGTAGATAAATGGACAAAATGTTCTTTGAAGTTAGAAGAGCTGTCACTAGTGACATTGGAAAAATACGAATACTTGCAAAAAAGTCTTTTAAGTTGTATTCCAAAAATGCGGGAATTAGGGGTTTGGTTGCACCTTTTGAGGAGACATATGATGATGTATATAAAGCTATAAAAAATACTAACGTTTTTGTGGCTCTATCAAACGATGAAGTTATTGGTAGTGTGCGAATTGAAGTTAAACCAGATCATAGTGCTTATTTAAGCAGATTTGGTGTTTCATCTCTTCATCAAAATAATGGTATTGGTAAAATACTAATGAACGCAGTTGATATTGCAATGGTAGAACTAGGCGTTACCTGCTTATATCTTCATACTGCATCTAGAATGTTTTCACTTATTAGATTTTATTATGGAAGGTGTTTTTATATAAAATCAACCAATAATGATCGTGGATATATTAGAGCATTGCTATGCAAAGAATACAAGTCAGAAGTGATTGAAAAATCTATAGATAATATTAATTGCAAAAATGCAGCAATTTAACGACATTTCAGAAGTCGTTAATGCATCTCTTTCAGAGATGTTACAGTGACCCAGGAGATGATTTAAAGGGGTACTAAGTTTAATTTAGTACTCCTTTTCACTGTTTACTATTCTATTTGCGTTATAAGTTTCCTCATAGTATCCTTTAATTTAAGTTCCGTGGTATTTTCTGTTGCTATAATTATAATAAGTTTTATACAATTATCTGATTTATTCCATTTGTAAGCTTTTATGTCTAATACGGCACCCTCAGGAACATATTCCTTAATTTCTCTCGCTATTTCTTCAGACAATAAAAGGTATTTTTCAAATAATTCATCTTCAGTTAAATCATCTAAATTACATTTATTTTTCAATAAGTCATTTAAATGATTTATTTTTATACTTAAATTAAAAGCTAATACATCGTCCCTTTTTGTTCCTTTACTCATGTCCTTAACTACTTTAAACTCTGTACTTTTATCAATTATACCTTTTACTACATTACTTTCAATAATTTGGTTATTAAATTCTACATACATTCTTACATCTCCATATAATTTTATTTTTTGCATTATATACTCACATATCTAAGGCCTAAGAATCTCAAGAAGTTCCTCTTTTGTAAGCTTTCCTAGAGACTCACTATTAGTTAGTTCTCCTGTAATTACACTATCTATTATATCTTTTTTATTTTCTTGTAATGAAATGATTTTTTCTTCAATGGTTCCCTTAGCAACTAGCTTAATTACTTCAACAACATTTCTTTGACCGATTCTATGAGCTCTATCTGTTGCTTGATTCTCTACTGCAGGATTCCACCAGGGGTCAAAATGGATAACTAAATTAGCTGATGTTAAGTTAAGACCTGTTCCCCCTGCCCTAAGTGATATTAAGAATACTAATCTATCTTGGCTGTTATTAAATTCATTTACCAATTTAATTCTATCTTTAGAGTTTGTTTTCCCATCCAGATAAAAATAAGAAATTCCTTTCTCGCTTAATTCCTTTCCTATGTTTTTAAGTACTGATGTAAATTGGGAAAATAATAATACCTTCCCCCCTTCACCTATATGTTTTTGAATAAGCTCTGTTGCAATTTTTAGCTTTCCACTTCCACCATTATACTCATCGACTACAAGTGAAGGGTCTAAACATATTTGTCTTAGCCTAGTTAAATAAGAAAAAATCTCAATTTTCTTTCCTTCATTATTTTTCATTTCTCCTTGTACAAACTTAATATAAGATTTATATATGGACTTCTGAGCTGTCGTCATCTCAACTATAAATTTTTTTTCTATTTTATCTGGTAATTCTTTAAGCACTTCTTTTTTAGTTCTTCTCAATAAGAAAGGTTTAATTAATGACCTAAGTTCTCCTAAATTACATTCCTTACTATAAATGAATTTTGATTCAAATGTTTCTTTTGTAAATAAATATTCCGGCATTATAAAATCAAATATAGACCAAAGTTCTGTTAAATTGTTTTCTATTGGAGTTCCTGTTAGTGCAAATCTTACTTTTGCTTTAACATCTTTAATTACTTTTGCGTTTTGTGCTTTATAATTTTTTATATTTTGTGCTTCATCTATAATACAATTATCAAAGGTTATATTATCATATAACTTTATGTCCATCCTCAAAGTTCCGTATGTTGTTAATATTATATCATAATCCTCTAAATTATTAATTAGTTTAATCCTATCACTTTTTCTTCCATGCACAATTGCAACTCGCAAACAAGGTGCAAATTTGTCTAATTCTACCTTCCAATTATAAACAAGTGATGTTGGACTTATGACTATAGATTTTGTATTTTGCTCAGATAATATAAAAGCTATTATTTGAATAGTTTTGCCAAGACCCATCTCATCTGCTAGAATCCCACCAAAACCTAAAATACTTAGACTTTTAAGCCACTTAAAACCATCAATTTGATATCCTCTTAGTTTAGCCTTTAAGTTCACTGGTATATTTATCTCTTTTTTGTTTAGATAATCATAAGTATTTTCTACGTTTTCAAGAAATTTGGATCCTTTAATAAATTCAAGATGGTTTTCTTTTATCTTCGCATCTAAGTATAGTGCCTTAGCTTTTCCTAGATGCATTAATCCATTTTCTGATTTTTCATTTGTATTTAATACCCATATTAGGTCAAAAAAGTTACTAAAACCTGGGTCTGCAAAATCGAGAAAGTCATTATTCTTGGTTTTATAAAATTTCTTCTTTTGCTTATATGAGGAAAAAACATCCTTCAATTCTCCATCTTTTATGCCCTCTATTCCATAAGAAAATTCATAATAACTATAGTTATCCTTAATCTCTGCTTTTATAGCCGTAGAATCATATATTTTCATTTGTTTAAGGCCGTCTCCAAATGTAACATTTCCAAGAGAATATAAATTATTTCCATTTTTACTTAAAATGTTAAATAATTCATCATCGCCACCTATAAACAATAACCGTTTATCTCTTTTTATAAATCTAAACTTCTCTAACTTCATAAATATTTTGTCTTCTTCTTTATAATCACGTATAATATTATTTTCAATTTTGTTATCCTTTAATATGGAAATTTTCTTATTACCATAAATTATATTTAAGTCACAATAAATATCACTACCAATTTTATAAATATAAAACTCTGGCTTCATAAAATCTTTCGCAAAGGTTTTCACGTTTTTACTAATATTTACATCATTTGAAATGTTGCTTAGAACTATTATAAGTTTATTATAATTCTCCATATTAGCGTGATATAAAATTTCCCCATTTTCTTTTAACTTTTTACATATTGAAATATAACTTTTAATTTGATTTTGAGATGGTAAATATAGCGTCCAATTAAATAAATACACATCATTCCCATCATTTAGAGATATTGGGAACTCCTTATGTGTAGTCAGAACAAAGTAATTATTTCGTATTTTGACTGTAAAACTTATTGGTAAATTTTTATCTACTATCGGTGCTTCAAACTCAAAGCCATCATAATTCAACCTAATTTTTTTATAATTAAGTTTTTCTAGAAAAGTTCTCAATTCATTAGGTTTGATTTTCACTTTCTCCTTACCTATTTCATATTGTGCCTCGTAATATGTTGGCCCTTTTGAAACGATGCGAACTAACTTTATATTTCTATTTAAAGTTTTTTTATCTAAATTATTCTTCTTAATCTTATATGATTTTACATTTCTAGAAGAATTGTTTTTGATAGTTAAATTAAAAAATCTATATGCTGTCGCCGTTAAATGACTACACATAAAAGAATAACCTTCTGTAGAAAGTGCTTTGAAATCATGACAAGTACATTTTATACTATCTAATTTTTTCTTTAATAAATCTATTTTTATATACGTGTTAAATTCACTTGATTTAGTGCTATTGTTAACATTTCCATATATATTATATAAATCGTCTATTTTTTTCACTTTAATCTTGGTAACACGGCCACTATTAAAAGCCTTCTGTCCCTCTATTCTCATTTGATTAGAAGATGATTTGAATAATATATTTTGTAACTCCTTTAATTTCAAAACATTGCCTCCATCCAAATAATATTTCTAAAATAGCTAGAATTATATTAAATAAAATTTTACATGATACCTTAATTATAACACTTTATAACAAGTTAGAATAAGAGTCAAATAAGTCAGTTTTATGAACACTTTGTGACTATTCCAGCTTTTGTAAACATATACATGCATTATGGCGACGATTTTTCCATACTTTGTATATTTGCATTGACACTCATTTGCCACATAAAGATAAACATGCTATAATGTTATTACAATTATTAGGCGAACCATATATTGGTATGGCACACATGAATCCCCTACTTCTCATGCATCTTTTGAGAGTGTTTTTAGATCTTTATCATTTAGAAATACTGTAACTTGAGCATCTGACATAAGTAGTTAAGTATATTTAAAAATAGACTAAAATATTAAATATCTATTATATAAAAAAATACTTTATACTGATATTTATAATAGGAGATGATTATTATTATTAAATTTATTAAAAATAAACGGACAAGAATAGCGATTGGATTTATGCTAATAACAATAATTGCATGCTTAGGTATTTACATGAGTACTCTAAGAAAGGTTATTACAGTTGTTGTAGATGGTAGTCCGAGTAAATTAGTAACTTATCAAAAAACATTAGGCAACGCTTTAAACAAATCTAATATTAGTTTAGGTGTAAAGGATAAAATAAATAAACCTTTAAATTCAAAAATAATTGATAATAGCATCATTACTATAAATCGTGCAATAAATATTAAAGTCTTTGTAGACAATAAACAACTTAATATCAAGTCTGCTGAAAAAAATGTTACTGAAATGTTATCTGCTCAAAAAATTTCAATAGCCTCAAGTGATAGGGTTTCTCCCTCTGCTAAATCCAAATTATCTAAAAACATGGATATTAAAATAACAAGAATTAATACAAAAACTATACAACAATTAAGTCCAATCGATTTTAATACAGTTTTTAAAAAAGATAATACTTTGTTAAAATCTAAAAGTAACGTCTCCCAAACTGGTGTAAAAGGCGAAAAAAAGATTACTTTAAATGTGACATATGAAAATGGTAAAGAAAAAAGCAGGAAGGTTGTTAAAGAAACTTTAGTTAAAAAGCCTCAGAACAAAATTATAGTTCAAGGTAATTTACCTGCTAAAACGTACTCAAGAGGTAAGTCCTCAAATTCTACTGTAAAAGTAATTAATACTAAATCATCTATAAAAGTTGTTAAAGTCAGTACTACTCCCAAATTTACTAAAAAATCTCCTTCCAGAGGATCATCAAATACATCTGGAAAGACTCTCTATGTTAAATCCACTGCATATTCTGCAACAAACGGAGCAAGTACAGCCTCCGGAAGAAAGGCTGTACGTAATGCAAGTGGCTATAGCACCATAGCAGTAGACCCTAGTCTAATTCCATTAGGAACAAAATTATATATTGAAGGTTACGGCAATGCTATTGCAGCTGATACTGGGTCTGCAATACAAGGAAAAGTTATTGATTTGTTTTTTAACACTAATGAGGAAGCATGTAGTTGGGGTGTAAGATACTTGAAAATTCACATACTTAATTAAAATATTACGTATAATTTGATAAATATAATGAAAACTGCCATGGAAGTTATTTCTGTGGCAGTTTTTATTTTGTAACTTCATATAATCTATAAATATATTTTTTTAGTTGATTATTATGTGGTAAGAATACTTGTTGCGCTTTTGGTTTGAAAAAATCATAAACTTCATTGGTCTTAATTTGACATACTCGACATGATATAGTAAACTTTGTTAATATAAAACTTAAATAAGACAGTTCTAAACCATCCTGTCTATAAACAAAACTAGGACGTAACTACCGTTTTAGGTAGTTTTTTTGTTTAAAATGTAATTTATGGTTTTTTGTTTCGATAGTGTTAACTAACTTATGAAAAAACAATAATGGAAATATTAGGATTTAGAATGTGGGTTGAAAAGTGAAAATGTATCCTGAAGAAATTTAATGTTGCTTTATTTGTT
>NZ_JAHLEC010000090.1 GCF_018861705.1 Clostridium psychrophilum
ATTTAGAAATGAATAAAAATAAACATTAACATTAATAAAGATAAGTAAGAAATCATTCGTATTATTTAAAGAAGGTTTCTTATCAAACTTATAATTAGATTATACAAGGGAGTAGGTGTAACATCTCTGAAAATTTTCTGCGTTAGAACAGTACCTCTGGCATTCATCTCCAGTAGATAATCAAGCTGTCGTTTCACAGCATCATCAAATTGTTCATAAGTTGTCAATTTTTCTAATACACCGGTGTCCAACCACTGCTTGCCTCCATATGACTTAAGAACGCCACGATTAAATACCATTTCAATGGTGATAGGCCATTGTGTAAACCCACCGGCTGTCCACTGGTGAATACGTCCCGATTTTTGCGGTTCCACGCATCCCATAAGGCAATAGTCTCGAGCATCTTCAAAATTAAAACCTTTCCTAAGCATCATTTTGATATGCGCATCATCAAAATGGCATGCAGGCATACCCGCGCCAGATTTAATAACGTCCACTATTTTTTCTAAATAACGATGTGGAGACTGATTGTAAATACGGCAGGCAAGGGATGGCTGGTATATCTTAACTTTTTCCACAGCATCCATAATCAGATATGTTAATTCGTTGGTACCATCTCCTCCTTCACGTTTTTGTCCACCTACACACATGTTGATAAAAGGCATATATCCCGCAAAATATTTGGAGCTCGCTTCCGGTGTATACCAAATCATTTCTGAACATTTGATCATGAAACAACCTATCAATTCAAAAGCCTGCTGCTTGCTAAGCGTTCCGCTTTCAATATCTGATGAATAACCAGGAAACACATACTGGTCAATACGGCCTAGTGATGTACTAGATTGATTCTCTTCCATCAAAAACAGTGACTGTATTGTCCAAATGGACTGCAATGCTTCCTGAAATGTCTTCGGTGGATTTGCCGGCACTCGGGTATTGATTTCAGCAATCTTTTTAAGCTCTGCTTTACGCTTTGGATTCTTTTCCTTTTCGGACAGTTCCCATGCATATGCTGAAAGACGAGCGGCATATGTGAGAATTCCCTCACAGGTTTCTATTGCAGCTTGGTAATAAGAAATTTTATCTTTGTTATCAATCATGCTCGCGGATAATCCGGCAAGATAAGCTTCAGCTTCAGCCTTAACTCCGCAAATACCCTTTTTAAAAAGGATAATATCATATCCAGGACTAGTATCTCCGCCACCGCTGGTAATATGATAAGTCAAATCACTTATACACGCCTGGGCGCCGAATTCCCACAAATCTTCTTTGCGAAAAGCTTTTTCACATTTCTCCGCTAGAGATTTACCTTCCCAAAATGGAAACAATTGCTCTCTCATAATCTTCTTGTCTTCTTCGCTTATGAAATAAGGATCCTGTGATCTAGTACCGATAGTATCTAGTTCATCACGGACCCACTTCCATGCGGTATCTGGTGAAAATGCACCTGCACGCGGTTTGCCACAAGGGTGGCCGATTATAAGTTCATGTTCTTGTATAAGCAGTGGGGCAGTTTCACATGCCCTTCTAAATCCTTTAGCCCTAAGCACATTCCTTTGGAGGTCAGGATATTTTTTTGCAATTTCAGTATAAGCCAAGGCACGCCCAATGGTAATGCTTGGCTTAACCTTTAAATATGCTTCTTTCAGAAGCTGAAGACGTTTAAGTAAATCCGACTTTTTTTGTGTCATAATATTCCTCCTCATTTACTACATTATTTATCCTGTTCTTGAAATTAAACCTCCACTCTGTATTATATGTACCTAATAATTAATTTACTTTGTAACGAATCTCTATATATATTATTATATATTTAGTATGATAATAATAACAGTATGCACTTTAATGTAAGATACTAACTAAAAGGAGAGTAATGTTATGAAACAAGAAGAAGAGGTTTACTCAGCACCATTTAAATATACATTGTCTATATTTAGTGGCAAATGGAAAATGACAATAATGTTTTGGTTATCAGGACGTAAAATCTTGCGTTATGGAGAATTAAAAAAATGTATTAAAGGGATCACTCATAAAATGTTAAGTTCTCAACTTAAGGAGCTTGAAGCAAATGATATAATAGTTCGTAAGGAATATCACCAAGTTCCACCAAAGGTAGAATACTTTTTATCAGAAAAAGGATTATCTCTAATGCCAATTTTAGAAGGAATGTGTTCTTGGGGTCATTTACACTATAAAGATGAGACTAGTGAAAATCGTATATGATGCCTGGGTTTGTCTTGGACATTAACTTAAGTTAATTTATTATTAATATAAAATTTAGCTCTTTATTGTTACTATATTTTTTTGATTAAAATTGCTGAAATATACTTTGTACATCATTAAATACATCTCTTAATGATATGTTAGCATTTACCACATAATCACATGGTATAATATTAAATTTGTTCTCATTATGCCATGATATTTCTATTGTATCATCTCTATCTACCATTCTACATAATCTTACTTCTTTATCTGCTTGCAAATATATTACAATTGAAAACAAATTGTTTTTATTTCTAATGCATATATTTAAATACCGAAAGCGAGCTGTTTTGATAAAGAATTAGTATAATCATCTTATTTAAATATAACGTAGTATTTAAATAAGATGATTACTAAATATAGCCAAACTTCTGTAAATAAATTTAAATTAGACAAATAAAATATATTGACAAATAAAAAAAGATAACATACAATATTAATAGGTAATGTATTACCTATTAATATTGTATGTAGGAGGTATTTATGAGAAAACCTGAAATCATGAGTGATCGGAAGTATTTATTTGGATCGATTTTTATAGTTTCTAACAGGATGGACACCCTGCTCCAAAGAGAATTCAATCGATTTGATATTACAACAAAGCAGTGGTTTTTATCAGTTATTATAGACAATTTATTTGATAATCCACCTACAATGAAAGAAGTTGCAAATGAAATGGGAAGTTCCCATCAAAATGTGAAGCAGGTTGCTTTAAAGCTGGAACAAAAAGGATTATTGGTTCTGGAAAAGGATAAAAAAGATGCCCGTACAACTAGACTTAAATTGACAGAAAATAGTTATGACTTTTGGAAAATGATTAAAGAGGAAGGTGCCGTGTTTACTGAAACATTATTTAAAGATATAGATAAAGATGAATTAGCAATTGCAAGAAGAGTAATCAATAAAATGATGTTAACTATTAATGAGATGGATAATAAAGGTGAAGGAGTTGAATAATTTGGATAACATTAGTGTTAAACCAAGAAATAATAAAATCCTGCTATATTTAACAATTCTAATAGTTTTACTCGTTGCAACATGCAGCAGTATAGGTATTTGGCATGAGCAATTATATTCTAAGGAAACTGTGAATATTTTATCACAATGTATTGGACAAGATATTTCTAATTTATTTATTATATCACCTATTCTTTTACTTTCCGCTTTCAATGCCTCAAAAGGAAACAAAATCGCAAAAATTATTTGGATTGCTACCATGATCATAAATGTTTATACTTATGTTATCTATTGTTTTGCTGTTCATTTTAATTTTTTATTTCATATTTATTGTTTGATATTAGGTTTATCCATTTATTCTGTACTTATTTTTTTCATTAAATATATTAATGAAGATTTTAAAAATTGGTTTACAGAAAAAGTACCTACTAAATCAATTGGGATTTTTTTAATTATAATAGCCTCCATGTTCACTGTTATGTGGCTCTCTGATTCGCTTCCTGCAGTTTTAACTAATACAGTACCAGCGAACCTAACAAAGGATAATTTACTTACAAATCCGGTTCAGGTTTTAGACTTTTCTTTTTTCTTGCCATTAATCTTTATTTCTTCAGTCATGATAATTAAAAAGAAAACACTTGGGTATCTTCTTGCCCCAATTATGATAGTTTTCGCTATATTAACCACTATTAATATTATCTGTTTAACAGTTGTTACAATGCAAAAGACTTCTTCTAATAATATATTCATGATTATCGCTTTTGCTATATTTGCATTTATTTGTATATGTTTTTTATATTTATTCTTGAAACATATTTCAAAGAGTTCACAAAATATGAAAAGTTTATAATCATATGGATATAATGTTGGTGTATTTCCACATAATCATCAATCTAAAAGAATTCTACTACGCCGTTAATATATAGCCATATACTTTTAAGCTTAATATGAATGAAATAATAGCTATTATTTCATAAAAGTTAAAGGGAATAAGTATTACTCTCTTTAACTTTTAATTGTTTGTAATTAGTTTTCATCTAATTCTTAGAAGATTACTAAAGGGTTGAAATTAGCACCTTTCCCGGTATACAAAGTCAGATTTATATATGAAATTAGTGCAAATGATTTTTGCGGTTAGAAATACAATTATGGTAAATATAGCACAGACGGATTAAGAGAATCAAAACTGGTAAGTACTATTCAAAAGAGCTAATAGCTTCCTCAAGTAAACTAAATGCAAAATATAATTGTTCTTTAGTAACTATCAATGGAGGATGCCAAGTTATACAGTTTCCATTTGATAATTTAAATGATAAACCATTACTCAAACAATAATAAAGAATTTTTTCTGTAATTTCGTCATCTTTCTCTTTTGAGATTCTATTCTTCACCATTTCAAAAGTTATTAGAAGTCCTATTATTCTTATATCTCCAATACATTCATATTTTTCATAAAGATTTTTCGAACATTTCCTAGCAAATATTGATAATGTATTGCAGTTTTCAAGAAGATTGAAATCGTCAATATAATTAATTGTTGCAAGAATTGCAGCACACCCTAAAGCTGGCTTCTCATGAGTATAGTGACCAAGTGAAATATCTTGTGCCATATCATATTTAGTTTTTGTAAGTACACAAGCTTGAGGTATTACACCACCTCCAAGACCCTTTCCAAGTACAAGTATATCAGGTTCTACATTAAAAGTTTCATGTACATAAAACTTACCACTTCTACCAAGTGCTGTAGGAATTTCGTCAAAAATCAATAAAATTTCATTTTCATCACAAATTTTTCTTAGCCTTTCAAAGTACATTTTGGGAGGAATATGTGTATCTGTTGCTCTAACGGGTTCTAATAATATTGCTCCTATTTCTCCTTCATTCCTTATAATATACTCAAGATAATCAAGACAAAAATTTGCAACTGCTTCACTAGAGGAACTATTAATAAGATTTCTATAGGCATTATAAGGTATTGCTCTTATACATCCAGGCATAAGAGGTCCCATATCCTTTTTAAATACATATTCTCCTCCAACAGAAATTGTGTCAAGACCTGCCCCATGAAATGATTCCCATAAAGAAATCACTTTGTATTTTCCTGTAACCTTGCGGGCTATTTTAAGTGCGATTCCAACTCCAGCACTACCAGATGGAGTGAAAAGAACCCTATAATCTTTTGAAATTGTTTTATCCACCAAGGCTTTTGCAGCTTTTACAACAATTTCTGCAGTATATCTTCTTGGAACAAATGATAGATCATCTAACTGATTTTTAACTGCTTTTATTACATATGGATTTTTGTATCCCACTTGATGAAGACTATTTCCATGAAAATCGAGATATCTTTTTCCTGACATATCCTCTATATAACAATCCTCAACTTTTGTTATCACATTCATGCAAGGCGATGACATTGATTGTTTAATAAAATAAGACTCATCAGCCTTTAATATTATTTTACTCTTTAGAGAAAGATTATCTGTGAAATTTCTGCGAGCTGATGTAGAATTCACATCACCTTCACGATTTAATTCCATTTTAGTTTGCATTTAATTTTTACCATTCTCTATTAGTTCATTAATCTTTTCTATTAATTCAGGCAATTCTTTCATTGTCTTTATTGTAAAATCTGCTCCTTCCTCTAAAAAAGCTAACTCTGTTTCTTTTATAACTTCATTTCTTTCATTTTCAGATAAACTCTGGAATTCATCATAGCTTAATCCCATCTGTGAACTTCCAACAACAACTCCTACAGACCAAACTCCAGCATTTATGCCTTCTTTTATATCTGCTATTGTATCCCCCACTTTTATTACCTTCCATGTTGCTGAAAGCTTTAGAGCTTCTATATTTCTATAAATCATATATGGACAAGGCCTTCCACAAGAATTTGTTGAATCTGGAGTTATCCAAAAATCAGGTTCATACCCATTGCTTTTAGAACTTTCTAAAACTACTTCCATCATTTTATCTGTATACCCAGTAGTTGAACCAATCTTTATGCCATTATGCCTTAACACTTTAATCGTTTCGCAAACATCAGGTAATGGTATAGAAACCGTAGATAGTGAATTAATAAGTAGAGCTTTAAAATTTGAATATAAAATATCTATATCCTTTTCATCAAAATTTTTACCATACTTTTGTCTCCAACAACTTTTTATTCGCTTCATTTCAAGCATAGTTTTAATATGCTCTCTTTTAGCCATTCCCATAGGTTGTCTTATTTCCTCCATTGTTACTTCAATACCTTTGTCTTTGAATACTTGCATAAATACATTTACAGGTGCAAAGCATCCAAAATCTACTGTTGTTCCTGCCCAGTCAAAAATTACTCCTTCAACTTTATTCATTATTTCTCCTCCATATACTCTTGTATTATTAAACAGAGTTTTTCAATATCTTCTTTATAAATTTCCCCAATGTTACCAATTCTAAAAGTGTCTATCTCTGTTAATTTGCCTGGATATAAAACGAAGTCTCTTTCCTTTACATAACTGTAAAAGTGAATAAAATTAAATTCTTTATTAGGAAAAACAAATGTAGTTATGATAGGCGATTGAAGTTCTTCTTTAATATAAGCATCAAAACCTATACTTTTTAATTTATTTCTTAGCAAATAATTATTATGTTTATACCTATCATTTCTGGCTATTACCCCGCCTTCCTCAATTAATTCGTCTATTGCTTTCGAGAAAGCAGCAACCACATGAGTTGGTGATGTGAATCTCCATTTTCCATCCTTGTCCATACATTTCCACTGATCATATAAATCCAAACATAAACTTTTAGAATTCCCATGACATTTAAGAAGTCTTTCTATTTTTGCAATTATAAAACAGAAACCCGGTACTCCTTGGATGCATTTGTTTGCACTACTAATCAAATAATCAATACCTGAATTTTGAACATTAATAGGTATTGCACCGAAACTGCTCATTGCATCTACAATTAATATTTTACCTTGTTCTTTAGATAGGTTTGCAATTTTCTCAATTGGATTTAATATACCTGTGGTTGTTTCACAATGGACCATAGCTAAATGCGTTATTGCCTTATCCTTATTAAGAATATCCTTTATTTCATCAATTTCTAAAACCTTGTCATAAGGCGAACTATAACAAACATAATTAATGCCTATACATTTAGCCATTTTTACAATTCTTTCTCCATAAGCTCCATTTGATATTATTAGTAACTTATCTTCCTCCCCTATCGCAGAGTTTAAAACAGCTTCAACTCCAAAACTACCACTTCCCTGCATTAAAATAGTTGTATACACTTTCATTGAAGCTCCAGCAATTTCAAGTAATTGCTTTCTAATTTTCTGTGTAATTGCTTTGTACTCATCATCCCATGTGCAACGGTCAAATAGCATTTCCTCTTTAACGGAATTAGATGTTGTAAGTGGTCCTGGTGTTAAAAGTTTATATTTATTCATATTTTATATCTCCATTTCTTTTATTATTTTGCTGCCTTAAAGAAATTCTGATGTTTTTGTAATAGTTCTACTGTTAATGGCTCTGAAAACTTTTTAGAGTAAGTTGGTTTATTCAAATTGGCAACAGTTTCACCTTTATAAAGTGATACAGGATAACTTTTTATAAGCTCAACTCTTGCTTTTGTAATTATAATTTTTTGCATATCTCCAGCAAGTTTCGTTGTAGCGCTGTCACTTTTTTTAATTACCGCAATTGATTCTGTAAGTGAATAATTACCCTCAATTGGATCAACATAATTTATTGGCTTTCCGGATGCCTTAGCAGCTACTGCTTGATAACGAAGTCCAAATCCAACTGCAACTTCTCCATCACTTACTTTAGTTATTGGGCCGGAACCTGAAGCTTCAAGATGAGGACCACAATTTACAATTATTTTATGAAGAATGACCTTGCCCTCTGTTTCACCATACTGACTCATTATGCCTTGAACAAGAAGCCAACCTGTAGATGAACTCATTATGTTCGGTATAGATACTAATCCCTTATACTCATCTTTAGATAAATCTTTAATAGATGTTGGCATTGTCAAACCTTTATCTTTCATAACCTGTGTATTTACAAATATTGAACCTGTATTTGCAAGGATTGGTGTATAATAAGTTGGATATTTTTCAATTGAATTAGTAGTAAAGTTTAAATTTTCATACATATTATATTTTTTCTGTGAACTGTCTATAAAATATGAACTCATAGTGATTAAATTAGCTTGAATTTTGTCTCCTTCTGCCATGAGTTTTCCACCAAGTTCAGCAGTTCCAAAGGACTGTAATACATACTTACCATTGTAACCTGCCTGATTTAAACTTTTTTCCATTGCTTGCACTGCTGCATCATCTGCATTGGTGTAGATGACAACCTTCTGAGCCTTTTTACTAGCACATCCTGTAAGCCCTACTAACACAAAACAGAACATTAAAATTGAGATAAACTTTAAGTGTTTTTTCATTATACAATTTCCCCTTTTTTAATCGAATTTTTTTTGTTTGCTATTTCGCAGCATATTTTAATAACAATATTCGTTATGAAAATAATTATAGATAAAAGAAATATTTGATTAAAATTCTGGAAGTACTGTAACTCCTGAATCTTGCTAGTCATTAAAGCTGTTCCCGCACTTACAAGAAATATAATTGCACTAATAGTAACCATTGAATTAATAAAATAATAACCAAACATTTCTATAATTGTAGATATTGAATTAGGGATTATCACTCTTATTACTGTCTTAATCCAAGTATCACCCATAAGCTCACCTGTGGTTTCAAAAGCAGGATTCATTTTTGAAAGTGAATTTTTTGCCATCAAATAAGGTGTTGTAAATAAATGAATAATATTACAAGCAATGATTATTGTAAATGTTCCTTTTAAGTCACTATTATTAAAAAACATTAAATATGAAAGTCCAAGTACCATCCCTGGCACAGTATTGGTAACCATAGAAAAAACATCAATACTTTTTGTTACAATCTTCCTACTATTTGTACGAACATTTATTAATGCTGCGATATATGAAATTATTACTCCTATTACTGCAGATATTATTGAAACAAATAGAGAATTTATATAAACGTCTATATTTTGGCTAGAAGAAAACAATTCAATTAAATATTTAGTAGTAAACTTCATATTATAAGGATAGTTAACAGCAAAAGGTGCAATAAACATTACCAAAAATACTGATGCTATTGCTAGTATTGTTAAAATAGATATAGCTCCAAAACTAATATCTCTGAATCTATTTTTAACTAATACCGTTTTGGTAAACTTATCATAGTGGAAATTAAATTTTTCTAAATAGCTTAAAAATATTATGCCAATAATTGAAGGGAAAAGCATTATCACTGCAATAGCTGAACCACTATTAAAATCTGGTATAGCTCCTAACATAACCTGGTATAACATTGTAGATATAACAGTATAATTTCCTCCTACAGATGTTGGTATTCCAAAATCCGTAAAACTCAAAATAAATGTTAAAACTAAAGCTCCACCAAACGTTCCAATGAGAGGACGAATTATATTATTTATAAAACTTCTTAAGAAATTATCACCCATCAAATTTGATATAGTCATAAACCTCTTATCAATATAACCAAATGAATTATTAATAAGAAGAAATGCAAAAGGTATTGTGTATATAACATAACCAAGTAACAAACCATTAAAGCCATAAATCTCGAACAACTGTCTTCCAAAAATCTTTGTTAAAAAACCCTGTTTCCCAAAAGAATATATAATTGCAAATCCATAAGTAATTGTAGGTAAAAGCATTGGAACAGAAATTCCGACTCTAATTACTAAGCTTAGGAATTTGAATATATTTGTACAATTTACTGCATAAGCCAAAATGAAAGCAACAATTGTTGTTATTATTGCAGCAATAGCAGAAACTTCAATACTATTTTTTGTAGCAATTAGAATATCCTTATTATGAAGCAATGGAATAAAACTATTTAAAGAATTTTTCAAAATTGTAATTAATGGTGCAAAAAGAAATATTATAAAAAATAAAACAATACAAATAAAAATTATTTTTATTTCTAACTTTTTACTATGCATAACACGCTCCAAACAAATTATGAATATTATCTCTTTTTATTTGTAACTGGTGAACTATAAATTCTTCTACAAAGCTATTATTAGGTTTAGTAATAACATCTTTAGGCGTCCCATACTGTGATATACTGCCTTTATCAATAATCAATACTTTATCAGACATGGTCAAGGCTTCCTCAGGGTCGTGTGTTACAATAATAGTTGTTATCTTATATTTTTTAGTAATTGCTTTAATTCTATCTTTAATAGTTTCTTTTATTACTCCATCAAGTGCACTTAAAGGTTCATCTAAAAGAAGTATTTTAGGTTTTGTTACAAGTGTTCGAGCAAGTGCTACTCTTTGTTTTTGACCACCTGAGAGCTCCTCGATTTTCTTATATAAATGTGGTCTTAACTCTAAAAAGTCAATGATGTCATCAAGTTCCTCTTTGCTTAATAAATTAGGTTTATTTCTAAGTCCATAAATAATATTTTTAAAAGCATTTAAATTAGGAAAAAGCGCATAATCTTGAAACACAATATTAAAACCTCGTTTCTTCATAGCTACTTTGCTTATATCCTCACCATTATAAATAATTGAACCACTATCCATAGGAATTAGTCCTAAAATTATATTTAGTAATGTGGTCTTTCCACTTCCACTAACACCAAGCATTGATACAATTTCACCATTTTCAATTTGAAGACTTATTTCAGAAAGAACTACCTTGTTATCAAATGTCTTTTTAATATTTTTTAGTTCTAACAACTTCTCACCTCCACTATTTCAATATTTCATTGCTCCTTAAGTATAAAGTATTATTTGTTAATTCGTATTACGTTCTGGTTAATTGTGTGTAAATCATTGCAATATGTTTACAATGTTAAGACAATATGATTACAAATTTAATTTAAGAACTTGGCAATAATATGTTGAATATTATCTTTATTAATGATAATATTTGTATAATAAATCAAATATTAATTAAGTGAGGTGAATTATATGTTACCAGTGGAAAGACAAAAAAAGTATCTAGCCTTGCTATCGAATAAAGATGTAGTTACTATATCCTACTTCATGACTAAATTCGATGTATCTATTGAAACAGTAAGAAGAGACTTATCTATTTTAGAAAAACAAGATAAAATTGAAAAAGTCTATGGCGGTGCAAAGCTAAAAAAATCAATCTTAAATGAGCCTTCAATAGAAGAAAGAATGGTAAATAATCTGAAAGAAAAAGATTTGATAGGTAAAAAGTGTTGTGAATTTATTAATGATGGGGATTGTATTTTTATTGATAGTGGTTCAACCACGTATCATATTACAAAACATATTAGAGACAAAAAAAATCTAACAATCATAACTAATTCTATTGCGGTAGTTAATGAATTAATTAATACTGACTTTGAAATAATTATTATAGGCGGAAAAATAAGACATGAGGAATGCTCAGTTGTAACCTTTGACTATATTTTTAACTTTTCACAATTGAACATACAAAAAAGTTTTATTTGTGCAGGAGGCATAACTGCAAAGAATGGTGTTTCTGATTTTAATATGCAAGAAGCCGTTACAAGGAAAAAGATAATTGAAAGGTCAAAAGAAATTTATGTAGCTGCTGATAGTAACAAGTTAGGAAGAGATGTATTAATAAATATCGCGCCATTAAATAAAATTGACTATATTATCACGGATTCTCTTATAGATAAAACCATTGCTCAGGGTTTCAAAAAATGTAAACCCTCATTAATATTAGCGAATGTTCAGGAATAAAAATTTCTTACATTCATTAATTACCAAAATCATTATAAATGTCATTAATGCTATGAGCTTTCCTACTAGATTAGATGAACTTTTAACATCTTTCTCCTTTACTGTAAGAACTACTAAACTTTTTAGCTCAGGTACACTAATATAAAATGCGTCAAATCTATCTTTACCTGTCTTGTATGTTAGCTGTTTCATATCACTATTTTCAAAGTTCTTATTATCTTTAGTTATACTAACAAGTGCAGGGATTTCTAGTTTTTTATTTATACGATTTTTTTCAGGATGATAAATTATATTATTATTCTCATCCTTTATTGGCTGTAAAAATGTAACTACTGGCTTAGAATTAACAACGGACATATATACCGAACTCAAAGAAGTTTCACCCTTTAATGCCTTTTTTGTATACTCATCTTGACTTAAATCAGTATTTATAAATTCTTTATCACTATCCACTATAATTACTCCAGCTTTATCAGTAATAAAGTCATGTTCATCAGTCTTATTTTTGTGAGTAAAGTAATTTTAAAACCCATTGATAATGCACTTGAATCTGGTGAAATATAAAAATAAACAAAAAAGAATATATAGAAAATACTGCTCGTTTAAAATTAATTTTTCATCACAAAATATATGTAAAACAAATAATAGGAATGTTAAATTATGGAAACTATAGCACTTGTTAATAACAACTTGTTATTAAAATTAAAAACCTCCAAGATTTTATTCTCAAAGGTTACTTCCTATTAATTAATGAGTTTATCAAAACAACTTCATTACACTTTTTACCTATTATTCACCTAAAACTCCTGATGTGCACGATTGTAAAATTTCAATTGTTTCTTCTTTTGACAATAATTGCTTTATTCTTCTCATTTTTCTGAACATAGTAACACACTCATCTTAATATTAAAATCAGCTCATTTTTTAAAGAAAAATTTATTATTGTTAATTGATATTTTAATACTTTGATAATTTTTATTAATGTGGTGCTTAATTTCAAATTCTTTAGATTCTCCAGACTGTACCTTTCGATTCCAATTAGTAAAATCAGAATCCAAAACATTTTTATTTACATCTTCATATTTTACATTTACTTCAAAATATTTTATCGTTCTATTTCCAATATTCTTAACACTACCACGCACATAAGTATAATTGTCTTCAGTTACACATGTCGACCCATCAATAATTACTAATGAATTTGAATTAATATTCTTCACAATTTTTTTAATTTGCCTATGTAACTCATTTGTTTTTTTAGATAATTGAATCCTGATTAAATGAATGTTTTCCGTAAATTTCTTCATAAGTTTTTTCATTGATTTACGTAACTCTTTTGTTTTTTTTGATAATTTAATCTTTGCTGAATTAATATTCTTTGAAAATTTTTCCATAAATTTATGAAATACTTTTGTGTTTTTACATATATCAATTTTTTGTGTAAATTCTTGTTTTTCACTATAATCCAAATCATCAATATCTCTCAAGTCATGCCCACAAATAGCACAAAATGAACTTTGTTCCGATACCTCAGCCCCACATTTTTTACATTTCATATTTTAAACCTCCGTTTAAATTCTATTGTAAATTATTTTTCTAAGTTGATTTACCGTAAGAACAAAATCTCCCTACGGTCGAGTAAAAACCCTTATGCCAAGCAAATATGATAATCTCATCGTCCTTTGATTATCATATTTGCATCACATTCTGGGCATAGAACAAT
>NZ_JAHLEC010000091.1 GCF_018861705.1 Clostridium psychrophilum
TTTCATATTAATTTACAATATTTTCAAGAGGCATAGCCTAAAATTTGAAATAGCTTAACTCCTACCGGAGAAAATATAGCTTTTTGTGGCTTAATCATATTATAATATAAAGTTATAAAAATGTATACGAAATGATTAGGTTTAACGACAGTTCAAAAGGAAAGTCTCCCACCTCTATAAATGGGAATTAACTACCCTAGCAAAATAAAATTTCAGTGGGGGGATAACAATTAAGAATTGTTATCTGCTCCAGAGAATTGCAAAGGGATAAATCTTATTATGAAGTGGATGCAGGTCCTATATGAGATTATGCATCTCTTTCAGAGCTGTTACAGCGAACCAGGAGATGATTTAACCATATCCGAGAAATGTCTTGTGTTTTTATAAGCGGTAATAATATACATAATCAAAAAAATCAATGGGATTACGAATTATTATATGTAATAGTAAATATTGCAACTTTGAAGTAGAAGAACAATTATTAAGATAATAATTTATAAAACATGTATAATATAAAATAAAAAGCAGGGTAAAAAACATTGGACAAATTTTATTTGGTAACATTTCAAAACACGCATGAAGCAATAAAGGCAGAAAGAGAAGCTCTTAAAAAAAATGTTAGGGTAATAGTTGTTCCTACACCAACGCATATAACTAAAAGTTGTGGAATTAGTTTAAAAACAGACGAGAAAAATATTAAAAGTATAATTAAACTTATTGAGTTACAAAACATAAACGTAAAGAAAATTTATTTGGTAGATGGAGAAAGTATAAACCCGATGACTATAGGGCTAAATTAATTATGTTGTTTTAATAATTTCTATTAAGAATTAAAGGTGGGATATGAAATGAAAGTATTTAACTTAGGTGATATTGTTGAAATGAAAAAAATCCATCCGTGTGGTAGTAAAAACTGGGAAATCATAAGATTGGGTGCAGACATAAAAATAAAATGTTTAGGTTGTGATAGGATAGTTATGCTTCCAAGAATTAAGTTTGATTCAGGGGTAAGAAAAATTATAAAAGAGAATTCAACTACAAAAGAATAATTACTTGATTAATGTATAATTAAGTGATATAATTTGTTATTGTAATCCCTGCCGTGCAATGCATGGCCGTTAGTCCGAGGGGAGGAGGTGAAATTAATGAGAAAGTATGAAACTATATTCGTATTACATCCTTCATTAGACGAAGAAGCTGTTAAAGCTAACGTTGAAAAATTTAAAGGTGTAATAGAAAACAATGGTGGAGAGATTGAAAATGTTGATATTTGGGGTAAAAGAAAATTAGCTTATGAGATAGGAAAAGTTAGTGAAGGTCACTATACACTAATCAATTTTAACGCAAGCCCTGAATTACCGAAAGAATTAGATAGAATATTCAGAATCACTGACAGTGTTATAAGACATATCATAGTAAATCCAGAAAAATAGGTGGTGTTTTTATGAATAAAGTTGTTTTAGTTGGTAGATTAACGAAAGATCCTGAGTTAAGGTTTGCTCAAGGAACAGGAACAGCTGTAGCCACATTCACTGTAGCCGTCAATAGACGATTTAAAAGAGAAGGTCAACCAGAAGCTGACTTTGTACCAATAGTGGTATTTGGAAAGCAAGCTGAAGCTACTGCCAATTACATGAGTAAGGGCAAATTGTTAAGCGTTTCTGGAAACATTCAAACTAGAAATTATGAGGCTAAAGATGGTACTAGAAGATATGTTACTGAAGTGATTGCTGATGAAGTGGACTTCCTTGAATGGGGAGGAAACAAATCATCAGATACGAATACTAATCAAGGTGGGAATAAAAGCGAATCAAATGCTAAATCTAAAGATTTTGGCAGCGATAGCGATATAACACCAATTGATGATGGAGATATACCATTCTAATATTAGGTAAGGAGGGAAAATATCAATGGCTATGAATGATCATAAAAGAAGCGGCGGCGGTGCCGGTGGAAACAGAAAGAGAATGAAAAGAAAAGTTTGTGCTTTCTGTATGGATAAGGCAACTGCAATCGACTATAAAGATATAAACAAATTGAGAAAATATGTTACAGAAAGAGGAAAGATTCTTCCAAGAAGAATTTCTGGCAACTGTGCAAAACATCAAAGAATGCTCACTGTATCAATTAAGAGAGCAAGAAACATAGCATTATTACCATTTACTACTGAATAGTAAGTGATTGAAAGCAGCGCCTTAAGGTGGCTGCTTTTATTTTTTTGCAGTATAATTTATGATTTATGTCAATAATTAATATATAATATAAATATAACTTTAAAATTATATATTATACAGTGTGATATGTAGTATACTTATAACTGTAACCCATATAATGTAAAAATATAAAGTTATACATGTTATATTATTGATAATTTATATAAAAATAAACTTTAGTTGCATAAATTTTAAAAACTAACTAAAATAGAGTTATAAGCACAAGCCTACTAGGGGAGATGATATACTATGAAAAGAGATGATTTCAATATAATGTCTAATGTTAAGTTGATTGAAAGTTTGAAGGCTGAGCTATTATGTATAATAGGAGATTTCTTCAAATTACTAAGCAAAGGAAGCAATGTTGCTCAAGATGCAATACTTGATTGTATTTCAGGAGCAATAATACTTTTATATATATTAGGTGAGAGGTTAGGATATTCAAATGCAGCAGTAGATGAGAACATAAAAAAGAAACTTAAAGTTGGAATAGTTGAAGGAGATAATATCGAAAAGGATGGAAAGGACTTAAGTAAACTATACTCGCATATAAAGGGAAGATAAATACTGGAGGAAAAAATGGAGAATAAAAATTATAGTACAAAGGCAATTGTAGAGGCTTCACTTATATCTGTTATAATAGCAGTTATAATGATCATAACCGGATATTTGCCAATTGTATCATTCATAGGTACATTAATATTACCAATTCCTGTGGCAATACTCTATATAAGGCATAATTACAAAATTACAATTACTGCTATATTTGTGAGCGTAATAATAGCATCATTAGTCTATAATCCAATAATGGCAATATACTCGGCTATAACTTATAGTATTATTGGTGTCATCCTTGGTTATTGTGTTAAGAATAATAAGAAATCATCTAAAACTTTAATATATTTAGCTATGGGTTCTGGAATATCCAATATACTAACCATAGCTTTTTCTATGCTATTTATAGAGAAAGTAAGTTTTGTGAATTTTATTTCGAAAAATCTGGAATTTATGAAACAAACAATTAATGTGTCATTCAATAGTGCCAAAGGTCTTTATTTACAAGCGGGAGTAACTCCAGAAAAATTGAAACTGTTAGATAAAAATTTGCAATTAATAAATAATATAGATGTTGGATTGATTTTAGCATTAATACCTGCAACTATTTTTATTTTTTCAGTTATATCAGCCTATTTAAATTACATAGTAGCTAGAGAAATATTAAAGAAATTAAACTATAAAATGGAGAAGATATTACCTTTTAGTAAGGTTTATGTTTCTAATATTGTTGGGGCCATATTGATAGGTATAGTTTGCATAGGAATAATACTATCATCTAAGAATATAATTGGTGGGGAATTTATACAGAAATCTTCTATAATTCTTTCGCAATTTGTATTCATTATAAATGGACTTGCTGCAAGTACATATTTTTTGAGGGTTAAAAAAAATTTATCCAAACCAATTGTAATATTGATTTTAGGTTTAACAATACTTTCGCCTCTTGGTAATATTTACTTTTCAATAGGACTCATGGAAATGGCTTTTGATTTTAGAAAGCTTGATCCATATAGAATTAAGAGAAAATAATTGGGGGCTAATTATGGACAATAAATATAATTACTTTAATGTGAATAATAAAATATATATGGTGACGATGGCCCTACTCATATATATAATATTTTACTATGGACATTTTCAAGTGGGATTAATAGCATTAGGATTATATGCGATACTAGTAGTGTATAATATCTATAACTCAAAAATCAAAAAAGGTGAGTGGCGAAAGTTTATAGAAAATTTTTCATCGAAACTTGACATAGCAACTACAAGTACTTTGGTTAAACTTCCTTTTCCTCTAATAATAATAGGATATATGGGAAACATTTTATGGTACAATCAAAGTGTAATTACAATGCTTGAGGGAGAAGACCTTTTAAATAAAAATATTAGAGATATAATTAAGGAATTAAACTTAAAACAGGTATTAGAAGGAAAAAAGAATTTGTTTACAAACATCAAAATTAAAAAAAAATGTTATGAGATTTATACAAATATTGTAGATACGAATGAAAATAAAAATGTAAAAGATAAGATTATGCTCCTATACTTTTATGATATAACTGAAAAAACTAATTTAATAAAAGGTATCAATGGGGATCGTGAAAGTATAATGCTTGTGGAAGTTGATAATCTTGATGATGTTATTAAAACTACAGATGAAGATAAGGCTCCACTCCTTATAGCAGATATTGAGCGAACAATAAACAGCTATAGTCAAGGCATAAATGCTATGGTAAAGAAGTATACATCCAATAAATATGTTATTATAGTTCAAGACAAGTATATTGAAAAAGAAATAGAAAAAAAGTTTGATATACTAGATAGTATACGTGAAATAAGTAATGGAAATAAACTTGCAGTTACTTTAAGTGTAGGTGTAGGAAGGGGAGAAGATACACCTCTTAAAAATTATGAGTTTGCGACATCTGCAAAAGAGCTTGCTCTAGGTCGTGGTGGTGATCAAGTAGTAGTTAAAAAGGGTGAAAAATTATCTTTCTTTGGAGGAAAGACAAAAGAAGTAGAGAAAAAAACTAAAGTCCGTGCAAGAGTTATAGCACATGCATTAATGGATTTAGTAAATGAGAGTAAAACAATATTTATAATGGGGCATAAAAATGCTGATCCTGATTGTTTGGGTGCAGCTATTGGTTTATATAGTATTATTAAAAGTATAGATAAAGAATGCTATATTATTCTTGAGGGAGTTAATAGTGGCATAAAAAGTATGATGGACATAATACTGGGTGATGAAGAATATAAGAATACTTTTATATCAAGTGAGAGATTTAAGAGTGTTAAAAGCCAAAATAATCTGTTGATACTTGTAGATGTTCACAATGAAAGCCATGTGCAGAGTTTAGAAATAGTAAAAGAGGTAGAAAAAGTAGTTATAATTGATCATCACAGAAAAGCACAAGATTTTATACAAGGGGCAGTGCTCAGTTATATGGAAACTTACGCATCTTCTACTTCAGAATTAGTTACTGAGATGATTCAATATATGGTAGATAAACCAAAGCTTAAACATATAGAGGCAGTAAGTCTTTTGGCGGGAATATGTGTGGATACAAAGAATTTTTGTTTTAAAACGGGAGTTAGGACCTTTGAAGCTGCAGCATTTTTACGGCGTCATGGTGCAGATACTATGGCTGTCAAAAAAATGTTTTCAGATGACTTAAGCATTTTTCTGAAAAAAGCTGATATTATAAAATCTGCAAAAGTTAAAAATAGAATTGCCATAGCAGTTTGTCCACCTATAATACAAGATACGGTGATAGCCGCTCAAGCAGCTGATGAACTTCTAAACATTACTGGTATTGAAGCATCATTTGTTGTGGTTAAAATAGAAGATGAAGTTTATATTAGTGGAAGATCACTTGGTAATATAAATGTACAGTTAATACTTGAGACATTAGGTGGGGGTGGACACATGACTATGGCTGGTACAAAATTTACTTCAATGAAACTTGAAGAAGTAGTTGATAAACTAAATGAAGCAATCGACCAATACATAAGGGAGGATGAAAAATAATGAAAATTATTTTATTAAAGGATATTAAAAGTATGGGCAAAAAGGGTGATGTGGTAAACGCTGCAGATGGATATGCTAGAAATTATTTATTCCCCAGGAAATTAGCTGAGGAAGCTACAAACTCAAATATGCACATATTAACTAAAAAGAATGACATAGAAAGAAAAAAGAAAACATCTGAAATTGAGGATGCACAAAAGTCAGCAAATGAGCTTAAAGATAAAGTTATAAAAATAGTTTGCAAAGCTGGAGAAAATGGAAAGCTTTTTGGTGCAATTACAAACAAAGATATAGCCGCAGTGTTAAATGAGCAATTCAATTTAGATATAGATAAGAAAAAAATAGTAACAGACACAATAAAATTATTAGGAACTTATGAAGTAGAAATTAAAATATATCCAGAAATATCTACTAAGATAAAAGTTCTTGTTTGTGAGGAGTAATCATATAAAACGAGGGAGGAAATGCTTTGTTAAATAAGCGATAATCTTATTTAATAAAGCTAATTAAGATTGAAAACATTACTTGAAGATCAGAATAAAGACCAACATGAAGTAAAGAGTGGAGAAGATGTACTAAAAGAGGCATTACCGATAGATACACAAATTGACGTATTAGATGAAATAATGAGGAATGTATTAGACGAAGGCACTATAAAAGCTAAAGTTATTAAATTTAAACTTCAAAAGTACATTAAAAGTGAAAATATGTATAAAAAATTATATGCATTAAATAAAGTCATAAGCAATGGTAAAGGCGCTCAAGTTGTTCCAAATGAAAAAAATATACAAGAAGTATTTGATGATACTGATAAGTGGTTAACTGATGAGATAGCTAGAAGATTTATTCAAAATAAAATAGAAGTTGATGTAGAAAAAAATTTAATGGATAAACAAGATAAATATGTTGATGAAATAAGGCTTGGTATAATCAAGAAACAAAAGGGTCCTGAAAATGCTAAGACACTTAAAAAATATAATGAATTAAAAGCTCTTGATAGAAGAAAACTTACTAAAAATATACAGGCTATATTAAGGCCAGAGAGTTTTAGTGAAATAGTTGGTCAAGAAAGAGCAATAAAATCACTTTTATCTAAAATGGCATCACCATATCCTCAACATATTATACTTTATGGACCACCAGGTGTTGGTAAGACAACGGCAGCGAGACTTGCTCTTGAAGAAGCTAAAAAGTTAAGTTATACTGTTTATGATAAATATGCTAAATTTGTGGAAGTAGATGGAACAACACTTAGATGGGATCCAAGAGAAATAACAAATCCTCTTTTAGGTTCAGTTCATGATCCAATATATCAGGGAAGTAAAAGAGATTTAGCAGAGGGTGGAATTCCTGAACCGAAACCAGGCCTTGTAACAAAGGCTCATGGAGGAGTATTATTTATTGATGAAATAGCAGAACTTGATAGTATACTTCAAAATAAATTACTTAAAGTTTTAGAAGATAAAAGAGTTGAGTTTTCATCATCTTATTATGATCCAGAAGATGAAAATACACCTAAATATATAAAGTACTTATTTGATAAAGGTGCACCAGCAGATTTTGTTTTGATAGGTGCCACTACTAAAGAACCATCGGAGATAAACCCAGCATTAAGATCTAGGTGTACTGAAGTTTATTTTGAACCATTAACTGCAAGTGACATAGAGAATATTGTAGTAAATGCGGCTGACAAATTAAAAGTTGAAATTGAAGATGGGGTAGCACGAACTATTGGTAGATATACTATTGAAGGAAGAAAAGCTATAAATATATTAGCAGATGCTTATGGATATGTATTGCATAATAGAAAGCAAGCAGACATTGCTAACATTAAAATTGGGATTAAGGACCTTTTAGATGTTATATCAATAAGTAGATTGTCACCGTATGAGGAAGTAAGTAATGATGTAAAATTTGAAGTTGGGCACATATATGGACTTGGAGTATCAGGATATATAGGATCAACTATAGAAATAGAGACCTCAGTATTTGAGGCAAAGGAAAAAGGTAAAGGACAAGTAAGATTTAATGATACTGCTGGAAGTATGGCTAAGGACTCAGTATTTAATGCTGCATCAGTAATAAGAAAAACAACGAATAAAGATATTAAGGATTATGATATACACGTAAATGTAATAGGTGGAGGTAAAATTGATGGACCATCTGCGGGAGCAGCTATAACAGTATGTATGATTAGTTCCCTTCTAGAAAAGCCATTAAGGCAGGATGTTGCAGTAACTGGGGAAATATCTCTAAGAGGTATTATTAAGCCAGTAGGAGGCATATTCGAAAAGATTTATGGTGCTAGGAGAAAAGGAATCAAACTTGTTATTCTTCCTAAAGAGAATGAAAAAGAAGTACCTACAGATATTAAAGATATCGAAACAAAATCTGCAACAAACATTGAAGAACTAATGAAATTAGTTTTTTAATGTGAAATACAATTAACTATAATTAAACGCCCTGTTAAATCATCACATTTTGTGTTGCATTTTTAGCAGGGCATAAAACGTTACTTTAGGAGAGATAAAAAAATGGATACACCGCTTAGAAGTTTACCATATAACTTAGAAGCAGAACAATCGGTAATTGGATCAATGCTAATAGATAAAACAGCTATATTGCGAGTAGTGGAAGTTTTAAAAGGTGATGATTTTTACAGAGATTCTCATAAAGTTATATTCAATGCTATCTTTGATTTATATCAAAAGGATACGCCTATTGACATGATTACTTTAGTTGAGCATCTACGTTCTGCTGAAAAACTTGAAGCCTCAGGGGGAATTACTTATATTTCAGAGATAAGCAATTCAGTGCCCTCAACAGCAAATTTAAGTTCATATATAAAAATAGTAGATGATAAATCTATTTTAAGAAAACTCATAAGAGCTTCTACTGAAATCATGGAAAATTGCTATAATAAGCAAGATAATGTAGAAGATGTAATGGATATTGCACAGCAAAAAGTTTTTAATATAGCAGAGAAAAAGAATTCAGGGGACTTTGAACCGATGAATACGGTGCTTGAGAGAGGTTTCTTAGAAATAGAAAGAATTTTTAACAATAAAGGAGAAACAACTGGAATATCCAGTGGGTTCCCAGAACTAGATGAAAAAACCGCTGGATTTCAAAAGGGAGATATGATTCTTATTGCAGCAAGGCCATCCATGGGCAAAACTACATTTGCACTTAATCTTGCTGAGTATGCAGCGTTAAGAGAAGGAAAAAGTATAGCTCTATTTTCTCTTGAAATGTCTAAGGAGCAACTTGCATATAAATTACTTTGTTCAGAGGCGAATGTTGATATGACTAAGCTTAGAAATGGTAATCTAGAAGATAAAGATTGGGAAAATATAGCGAAAGCATCTGGACCACTCGCGGCTGCTAAAATATATATTGATGATACAGCTGGAACTTCTGTTATGGAAATGCGTTCTAAATGTAGAAAATTAAAAATGGAGCATGGTATAGATATGATAGTTATAGATTATCTTCAACTTATGTCCGGAAGCAACACGGAAAGTAGACAACAAGAAGTATCAGAAATATCAAGATCTATTAAGGCATTAGCTAAAGAGATGCAGTGTCCTGTTATAGCATTATCACAGCTATCACGTGCTCCAGAGCAAAGAACTGACCATCGGCCAATGTTATCTGACCTTAGAGAATCAGGGTCTATCGAGCAAGATGCTGACCTTGTTATGTTCTTATATAGAGATGAGTATTATGATGAGGAGACAGAAGATAAAAATGTAGCAGAACTTATAATATCAAAGCAAAGGAATGGTCCGGTAGGTACTATAAAGCTTGCATGGATAGGTCAATTCAGTAAATTTGCAAGACTTGATGTAATTCATAGGGATTAAATATAATTTATAAACAGTAGATAGTAATAGGATAACAGAACTTATAAGTTTTGTTATCCTATTTTTATTTTTATAAATATATAACGAGAGGTAGGGTGCAATATAATAATTATACCGGTAAGGACGATTTATCTAAAATATATCTACATATATCTACATCTGTAGATATATATATATACATTTACAAGTAGGCATATAAACATCTATAAATAAGTCTATAAATATTTATAAATTTATTTTTTACAAAAGAAGGAATTTAATACATAATATAGAATATATACAATAAAGCATAATTTGAAATATTTAGGAGGAAATCAAAATGAATTTGACAGAAATATCAAAAAAATATCCTGTATTAAATAAAATGTTAGCATCTGTACTAACTGTAGACATAGGAAATACATTTACCAAAACAAGTACTAATGTAACTTTTGCAAGTAGAGTATCTGCTGTAAGTAAACATGGATCTCGTGCAACCGGGATAAGTAATATTACATGGAATGGTAAATTATATACTGTAGGTAATAAAGATGGTAAGCTTAATATGGATTCTAACAAATATATGTCGGATCATTACAAGTTAAATTTGCTTAATGCTATTGCACTAAGCTTTAAAGGTGAAACTAAGATAAAGGTGAGATTGGCTGTGGGACTTCCTGCTGAGTACTATATAGATCACAGTATTCCACTTAAAAATGAAATTAAGAAGATGGAAAAACAATCTATAACTATAAATAATATAACATATGATATAGAAATTATAGATGTGCAAGTATTCAAACAAGGGGGTACATTAAGTGCTGAAACTATGGAAACATTTAGTTACCCAATGTTGTTACTTGATTTTGGTGGTGGTACATTAGATGTGTCCCATTGGAAATATGAAAAAGATGAATTTGGAAATAAGGTTCTTGGAATGACTAAGGCTAGTAGTTTTGCTCAACATGGATTTGAACCAACAATTGAAGCTCTCCTAACGAAATTTAATTCTGCGGAAGGATCTGATGGCAATTATGACATATCAGATGCTATCGAATTTTTAGAAGATAATGAATTACCATTTGGAGAAGAAAATGTATTACAAGACATAAAAGATCTTATCCTAAGACCTTATGTAGAGAAAGCAATTAGTTCAATTAATAGTTCTTTTAAACCTAATACTTGTAAAGATATAAGAATAATAGGTGGTCCAGCAAAATTATTATTAGAATACCTACAAAGTGAGTTTAGAAAAACTGAGCCAAAGTTAATAGACAATAAAAATCCACAATGTGCCAATGCTATACTATTTGCTGAAAGATATAAGGAATTATTGGTAATTGATTATTTAGATGGAAATAAAGAAGTTGCTGCAACAACAATAGAAGGAAATTAACTATGGGTGCACTCCGTAAAACTGTGTCCTCAAATTTGGGAGAGGAAACTGATAAAGACTTAATTAATTATGTTGGTAATATGGAGAAGAGAGGTATCAATAATTCTAAACTTATAAAGCAGGCTTTAAGGTTTTATAGAGATTATGGAAATAAAGTTAAGCAATTAGATACAGTAGATATTGCAAATATATTAGATAATCCTGAAGTAAAAGATTATATAGGTAATATGGTTGGAGAACTTTTTAGGGATGCTATGCCACAAACTGATGATGAATTTGATGCTAAGAAAACAAATTTAAATCAGAAAAATAAGAAATTAGATTCTGTTGAAATTGAATACAGGAAAAGGCTTAGCCGTATTAAAGATATGTCATTATGATTTGGAGTGATGACTTTTCACTCCTTTTTATTTATTAAAATCAAAGAATTAAAAGCACTGACTACATATATATGGTAAAATGTTGCCACATGTGATAAAATATAAATGAAACATTTTTAGTAATGTGAAAAGGGTGATCCAAATGTTTTGTCCTAATTGTAAATCTCAAAATAATGATGAATCTAATTTTTGCAAAGATTGTGGTATTAACCTATTAATTCAATGTACTACGACTAAGGTACAGACTGTTAGTGATAAAAATAGGTTAGTTGCATTACTCTTGTGTGTTTTTTTTGGTGCAATTGGCATTCATAGATTTTATGTAGGTAAAATAGGAACAGGAATTTTAATGATTATAACCTTTGGTGGGTTTGGAATATGGTGGGTAGTTGATTTAATCTTAATTGTTACTAATTCGTTTACAGATATAAACGGATTAAAACTAAGTAAAAGTTTATATGTTATTAAATAGATGCAAATTTTTTAATTATGCTGAAATAGCTCAGTTGGTAGAGTAACGCACTCGTAATGCGTGGGTCGAGGGTTCGACTCCCTTTTTCAGCTCCAAGTTTGTATCACTGAAAAAATATAGTAGGTATATTCTTAATT
Source organism: Clostridium psychrophilum (assembly GCF_018861705.1). Lineage (GTDB taxonomy): Bacteria > Bacillota > Clostridia > Clostridiales > Clostridiaceae > Clostridium_AD > Clostridium_AD psychrophilum. Next base: position 12,036 of record NZ_JAHLEC010000091.1, read on the forward strand.
TATTTTCTATTATAGAGATACACTATAGTGTAAACAATTATTTTAAATTTGATGTATAATTAAATCATGTAAACCTAATTACAGATTGGAGATAGACAATGAAATTAATGTGTAAATGTGGAAACATAGAAGATGTAAAAACAGATAATAAAATAATGAACTTTGAATTTAGAAATTGTGATGATGGTACTATAGCATTAGTTTGTAAGAAATGTAATGAAGTTGTTTTTATAAAATTAAAGAATAGTTAATGTACTCTGAGATTAATATCTCGGAGCTTTTTATTTTTTTGTACATTATGTAAGGAGAACTACTAATATATATAATTTTATTAGCTATTATTTTAAAGCATTAGATACTTTAGTATTTGGTGCTTTATTATAAAGTAAATAAAGCGCCTTTTTTTAAGTGATTAACATCAAGAAAATGGGTGATAATACTAATATAGAAAAATAAAACAACAAATATTTGAGTTACAAGCACTATAGGTTTAATTATATATAAGGTGGGATTAAGTGATATGAAAAAAATAAAAGTAAAAGTTGGAATAGATAAAAGCAAGTTAATAAAAAGCAATAAAAAGCTAGTTGTCATTGGTAAAAATTTTTAATATCATAGTAAATAATCAAAAATTAATTAATAAAGTATAGCAATAAAAAAGTAGTTGAGAGTTATCTTAACTACTTTTTTGTTGCTATATTCAAATACATTAATGGTTAATTCCTAAATAAACAATATTTTATAAAATATTGTTTATTTTAAGATGCTTTCAAGTAGAAGTCTTATACCTTCACTTTTGCTTATATTACTTGCTTTACAGAAACTCCTTAAGGCGTTTGCTAGTTCCTCATTTATTCTAACATGAATTAATTCACTTTTAGCGTTTTCTATTTTTTTTCGTCCTCTAGGCATAATAATCACCCCATAATATTTGCATAGTACTCTCGGAAACTCTCAAGCCATTGCTAATTCTAGGTTCATTTTTATGCATATATCAACTTCACCCCAGAATTTCTTCGAGCTTTCTATATTGAGGATAGCATAGG